>JAIBCA010000154.1 GCA_019694345.1 Pyrinomonadaceae bacterium
TACAATCCCGAGCAATTCGTGCCCGAATACGACGTCGGCATCGGCGACGAAAACTCGTTCTACAACACCCTCGCGGAGCTACAGGCCGCAGGTGCATTTATCGAGTATTTTATCGATGCCAATAAGAGATCGGGTGAGGGGCGTCAGCCGGGTGACGAGCTGGGCCGCTTTGTTGCGACGGCAAAGGTAATAAAGGGCCAGTTCGACGCGTTATCATTTGCCGTAACACCAGATATTTTTCCGGAAACACCCGCCGAAAAGAATGATGCCACAGAGTTTCGAAATATGGTGCGGGCTGAGAAACTTGACCGGTTCATGAGAGGTTCCGCCCGCGGCACCGGTGTTTTGCGCGTTCGCTTGCTCGCTTCGGGAGGCAGCCGACGCGAGAGCCGTAACCTGTTGCTGGGCAGCAAGATGGACTACAGCGGCAGTGCGGTGATCGAAGTGTCGCTCTATGATGCTGACGGCACGATGCGCCTTTCAGAGGTGATCCGCCATCATACGGGATTCAGAAAATTCAAACCGCGGGTGAACATACAGCCCTGAAGGCTGTCGATCCGGTCAACGCCAGTTCCTATCCTCAAGTATCTGGATATAGTTACTTCGCTCGTAACCGGCCGGATCGGAGACGTGTTGCTGGCTCATTGCTCCCTTGAATGAGTCGATCGAAACGAACTGCATCTCGGTCATATAACGATGCAGATCCTCGAGAATGTCCCCGATCCAGCCGATGCCGTGCTTAAGCAGGGCCGAGGCGACCATCGCCGTGTCAGCTCCCGCCAGAAGGTACTTGATCAGCTCTTTGGCACCGTGAACGCCGGTCGTAGCCGCAAGCGACACCGGAACGCGACCGTAAAGAACCGCGATCCAAAGCAACGGCAGCCTGATCTCGGCTGGCACGCTAAGTTCCAGGTTTGACAGCACTTTGAGCTCGTCGATATCAAAGTCAGGCTGATAGAAGCGGTTAAATAGAACGAGGGCATCTGCGCCGGCCATTGCCATCTGCTGACACATGTGGCCAACTGATGAAAAGTACGGATTCATTTTGACGGCGATCGGAATCCTGACCGTGCTGCGCACGAGTTGGACTATATCCAGGTACCGCAGTTCGACATCGGTTGCGGTCAGCCTGATGTCGGCGGGAATGAAATAGACATTGATCTCGAGCCCGTCCGCGCCTGCTTGTTCGATCTCGCGGGCATATTCGATCCAGCCATCGGCAGTGATGCCGTTGAGACTGGCGATGATCGGAATATCGACACGTTCCTTTGCTTTACGGATAACCTCAAGATATTGGCCGGTCCCAACCGAAAACTCCTCAAGGCCCGGAAAGAAATCCGCCGCCTCGGCAAATGAGTTGGTTGTTGAACTGAGCACTTTTTCGGCCTTAGCGGCTTCGCGTCGGATCTGTTCCTCGAACAGCGAAAAGAGCACGACGGCCCCGGCTCCGGCATCCTCCATCGCGGCGATATTTTCAACCTTTTGCGAAAGCGGGTTTGCGGAAACGACAAGCGGCGTCCGCAGATTAAGTCCCATATATCGTGTGCTTAGATCGAGCATTTCTTTGTTTCCTATAGAACGGGCTGAAACGAACTTGCGCCGTAACCGGCCATATCCTCGTATGTTTTCCAACGCAGATCGACGATCTCCTGAGCCAATTGCATCAGCCGCTCGGCCTCCTCGGGCTGTGTTTGCGTGAGCACCCTGTAACGAAGTTCGTTGTAGGCGTATTGCCGCAGCGAGATGGTCGGCTTGGGCGAATCGAGCACGAACGGATTCTTGCCGTTCCTACGGAGTACCGGATTGTATCTGATTAGCGGAAAATACCCTGAAGCAACGGCCATCGCCTGTTGGCTGAGGCCTTTTTCCATATCGATGCCGTGGGCGATACAGTGACTGTAGGCGAGCACGAGCGACGGGCCGTCGTATGCTTCGGCCTCGCGAAGTGCGATCAGTGTCTGCTGCGGGTTGGCCCCCATGGCGATCTGCGCAACATAGACATTTCCATAGGAAATTGCCTGAAGAGCGAGATCCTTTTTGCCGACACGTTTGCCCGCGGCCGCGAATTTAGCCGATGCTGCTGTGGGTGTCGCTTTGGACATTTGCCCGCCGGTATTTGAGTAAACCTCGGTGTCGAGTACGAGGACGTTCACGTTCCGGCCGGTCGCCAACGCATGATCGAGCCCGCCCGCACCGATATCGTAGGCCCAACCGTCGCCGCCGATGAGCCATATGCTGCGATGGACTAGCTGATCGGCCATTGACAACAGATGTTTAGCCTGCGGCAGGTCGAGTGCAAGCAGTTTTTCTTTTAGAGCCTCGACCCGCATCCGCTGAGCGTTTATCTCGCTTTCAAGATGCTGCGGTGCGTTGATCAGGTCGTCGACAAGTTGGTCGCCGAGATGCGGCCGCAGGTCAGACAACAACTGGTGAGCGGTGCTTAGCTGCTTGTCAGCCGTCATCCGCATTCCAAGCCCGAATTCGGCATTGTCCTCGAAAAGGGAATTGGACCATGCGGGACCGACGCCCTTCGAATCTTTGGTCCATGGAGTGGTCGGCAGATTTCCGCCGTAGATCGACGAACAGCCGGTCGCATTGGCGACGAGCAAACGGTCGCCGAACAGCTGCGTCAGCACCTTGATGTAAGGCGTTTCGCCGCATCCCGCACACGCTCCGGAAAATTCGAAGTACGGTTCGAGGAACTGGACGCCGTGAACGGTCGAGAAGTTGACATCGGTCTTTTCATTGGCCGGCAAAGCCTCATAAAACGCGATGTTGGCTCGCTCGCGATCGAGATCGATCGGCTTTTCGGCGATGTTTATCGCCCGTTTTCGGGTCGTGCGGTCCTCAACCGGGCAGACTTCGTGACAGAGGCTGCAGCCGGTGCAATCTTCGAGATAGACCTGCAAAGTGAACTTGGTTTCAGGAAAACCGCGAGCATTGATAGGAGCCGACCGGAAACCCTCGGGTGCGGACGCAAGATTGTCGCGATGGTAAAATTTTGAACGAATGACGCTGTGCGGGCAGACAAAGCTGCAGTTGCCGCACTGAATGCACGAGTCGGGCTCCCAAACCGCGATACGGTTCGAAACGTTTCGCTTTTCCCATTTTGAAGTGCCGCTTGGGTAGGTGCCGTCGACCGGCATCATGCTGACCGGGATATCGTCTCCGCGGCCTTCGATCATCATCTGTGTGACCGTTTTGACAAAGTCGGGTGCGGCCGCCGGCATACCGCGATCCTTCGCGGCAGCGGCGTTGGTTTGTTTAGGAACATTGACCTCAAACAGGTTTTCGAGTGTCTTGTCCACCGCTTCGAAGTTTTTGTCGATGACCGACTGTCCTTTCTTGTAATAGGTCTTTTCGATCGCCTTTTTGATCTGGGCGATGGCGTCATCGGGCGGCAAGACTCCCGATAGTGCAAAAAAGCACGTCTGCATGATCGTATTGATGCGGCCGGCCATTCCGGTTTTTAACGCAACTTCGGTAGCGTCGATCACATAGAATCTGATGTGTTTGTCGATGAGGTCACGCTGTACCGAAAGCGGCAGGCGGTCCCAAACCTCGTCGGGCCCGTAAGAACTGTTAAGCAGAAATGTGGCTCCGTCGCGTGCGAAAGAGAGCATTTCTTCTTTTTCGATAAAATTGAACTGATGGCAGGCGACGAAATCCGCGGAACTGATCAGATACGGAGCCTTGATCGGCCGCTTGCCGAATCGCAAGTGCGAAACGGTCTTGGCACCGGACTTTTTGGAATCATAGACAAAATATCCCTGGGCTGAAAGCTCAGTGTTCTCTCCGATGATCTTGATGCTGTTCTTGTTCGCACCGACCGTGCCGTCTGCTCCGAGTCCGAAAAACAGGGCCTGTGTCCAATCCGACTCGTCCAATTTGAATGAATGATCGACCGGAATGCTCGTATTACTGACATCGTCGATAATGCCGACGGTAAAGTGGTTTCGCGGACATTCCGACCCTAGATTTTCAAATACGGCCTTGACCATTGCCGGCGTGAATTCCTTTGAGGAAAGTCCGTAACGCCCGCCGATGACCAATGGCATCTTGTCGAGAGTGCCGGCGGCAACGGCTTCCATCAACGTGATCATTACGTCCTGATACATCGGTTCGCCCGAAGCTCCGGATTCCTTCGTGCGGTCAAGCACTGCGATCTTATTCGCTCCGACGGGAAGCGCCGCGACCAGATCGGCTGCCGGGAAAGGACGGTAAAGCGATATCTGTACGACGCCGACATTCGCACCCTGTGAGGCCAGAAATTCGGCTGTCTCGGCCGCAGTCTCGACGCCGGAGCCCATAATGACAATGACGCTTTCGGCATCGGGAGCTCCGAAATAGGTGACTGGTGAGTACCGGCGGCCTGTAAGTGCCGCGAATCTGTTCATTTCCTCACGCACTATCTCCGGTACGGCCTCGTAGAACTTATTGACCGTTTCGCGCCCCTGGAAATAGACGTCGGGATTTTGCGCGGTTCCGCGAATGAATGGCCGTGAGGGATCGAGCCCTCGCCTGCGATGTTCGATGACCAGGTCGTCGTCTATCATCGCACGGATCTGTTCATCGTTCAGGAAGTGGATCTTGTTGACCTCATGCGAAGTGCGAAATCCGTCGAAGAAATGTATAAAGGGTATCCGTGAACGAAGTGTTGCGGCCTGTGCGATAAGGGCCATATCGTGAGCTTCCTGCACACTTGCCGACGCCAGCATCGCAAAACCGGTAGTTCGGGCGGCCATCACATCTTGATGATCGCCGAATATCGACAATGCCTGAGCGGCAAGTGAACGTGCCGCCACATGAAATACCGCTGACGTCAGTTCGCCGGCGATCTTGTACATATTCGGGAGCATCAGCATCAGGCCCTGCGACGCCGTGAAAGTGGTCGTCAACGAACCGGTCTGAAGTGCGCCGTGTACAGTGCCGGCGGCTCCGCCCTCGCTCTGCATCTCGATCACTTCGGGGGTATTGCCCCAGATGTTCTTGATGTCCTTCGCCGACCATTCGTCGGCAAACTCAGCCATTGCTGACGATGGTGTGATCGGGTAGATCGCGCAGACCTCGTTGACGCGATAGGCAACATATACCGCCGCTTCGTTGCCGTCAAGGGTGACGATTTGTTGATCTTGCTGACTCATTGATTTGACGCCTCCGGTTCAACCGCCATATCGATGGCGTGACAAGGGCATTGTTCGTAACAGACCCCGCAGCCCGTGCAAAGTTTGTAGTTGAATTTGTAGCGTTTGCCCGGGCCGAGTTTGATGATGGCGTGTTCCGGACATGCTCCGAAACAACCGTCGCATTCAAAACAGTTTCCGCAGGAGAGGCATCGTTCGGCCTCATAGCGGGCCTCGTCCCGAGTCAATCCGGCGACGATCTCGTCAAAACCGGCGACTGCAATGTGCGGTTCGATGTGCGGCTGTTGTTTGGGGTCGGCATTCGTACGGTACCAGACATGGAGTTGGTCGATCGTTACAAGGGGATTGCTGGGCGGCTTTTGGTACAAGGTTCCGGTAAGCCAAGAGTTGATGTTTCGGGCGGCCTTTTTGCCGTGTCCGGTAGCGATGGTCACGGTCCGTTCACTTGGGACCATGTCGCCGCCGGCGAAGATCCCCGGATGGCCGGTCATCATATTCTGATCGACGATGACCGTCCCGTCATCTTTGAATTCAATGCCCGGGACAGCCCGCAAAAAGTCGGTTTCGGTATCCTGGCCGAGAGCGAGGATCACGGAGTCGGCCTCAAGCGTTTCGAATTTGCCTGTCGGGTACGGTTTGCCATCCCGTATCTCCATTTGCTCGACTGTGACCGAGGTCGATTCGAGATGCTTGATCGTTCGCAGCCAGTGTATCTTGATACCCTCGCTGAGGGCCTCGTCCGCCTCAAAGTCGTGTGCCGGCATATGCTCGCGGTCTCGGCGGTAGATTATTAGTGCCTCTTCGGCACCGAGCCGTTTGGCGGTACGAGCGGCGTCCATCGCCGTGTTGCCGCCGCCATAGATCGCGACGCGTCGCCCGATCTGCGGAGCATTGCCCAGCTCGACGTCCTTAAGAAAGCTGACCGCGTCTAGTATCTTTCCGGCGTCACGAGCCGGTATCGCCGTCTTTTTGCCAATGTGGGCACCGATCGCGATAAAGACCGCATCAAATCGGCCGGTGGCCATTTCAGCCTGTACATCGTTCACCTTGTGATCTAGTTTTAGCGTCACGCCGAGCCGAAGTATACGGTCGATCTCAGCCTGGAGTACGTTTCGCGGCAGCCGATACGCGGGAATGCCAAAATTCATCATACCGCCGGCCATCGGACCAGCCTCGTAAATGCTCACCTCGTGGCCGAGACGCGTCAGATGATACGCCGCTGACAGTCCGCTCGGCCCGCCGCCGATCACCAGCACGCGCTTGCCGCTGATCGAGGCCGGCTTATAAAAGTCCCATTTATTTTCGATCGCAAGGTCCCCCAGGAACCGCTCGATGGAATGTATGCTCACCGGGCTGTCAAGCGAGGTACGGTTACACGATGTTTCACACGGGTGATAACACACACGGCCGTGAACTGCCGGCAAAGGGTTTTCGTCCGTCAATTTTTCCCACGCGTCGCGATAATTGCCGGCCTGAGCCAAGGCGAGCCAAGATTGTATGTCCTCCCCGGCTGGACAGGCATTATTGCACGGCGGAAGAAAATCAACGTATTCCGGCCGCTGAGTACGGGTCGGCCCGGTGCCGGAACTATGGCCCGCCAAATCGGCTTTAGTCGTAAGATCTGTCTTTAAAATAGTCATCACCCCAGAATCATAGCCCTATTCTCCTGCTTTCAATGTGATTCAGGTCACCAACGAGGACAGAATTTTGACTTATATGATCCGGGGCAGATCAATTCTAAACAATCGAAAAAAAAGGCCCGACCTTGCGAGTCGAGCCTCTTTGATATGGAGCCGGTGATAAGACTTGAACTTACGACCTGATGATTACAAATCTTTATTAGCTCGTGGCTCTGTGTTTGGTTCTATTGGAATTGGTTTATTCTCCTTCATTTTGAACATCGCGGACCTTTGAGTGGATGGTTAGAAATGCTTTTAATGCTATCAGTTGACACACCATTGGCACACCAAATCGTTTTGATCGAAATATCAACGATTCACCTTTCCTTAAATTCTTGATGGCGTCGCGACGTGATTTCGAGTCGCCACCCAAAATAGAAAGCATCTCCTTCCAACTTTCTGGAATTGATCTACCGTCCGACAGTAAACCAATTCAGGCTTTATCGCTCTAAAATGAATTGACAGATTCGACCTTAATCTGCGAACATAGGCGCTTGCGGATATTGACTTACATTTTCGTGGCTTATCTTCTAATCCTATCGGTTCAGCCGTGTAGGGATAGTTTATTGCCGCGAGATGGTCAAGGACATGTTATTCAGAAGGTCGCTCACATTGACCAATCACCTTCGGACAGTGATGAGTCTAACGATGAGTGTTCACCGTTTTGCGTCTGTTCTTGTTGCGGAATAAATCCGGTTCCGACGATTGTTTTTTCTCTCCCCGTAACTATTCCTAAAGGTCACGAGATTGCTCCTCATGTATTCGCGCAATATAGGACTCCCTATCAATTAACTCACTCATACTCCATCTGGCAACCGCCAAAAGCCTAACTAACACTCCAGTACTGCGCCTTTTTGTTTGATAGTCGCGCCTGTTTATGGCTGCACTGTCGAGAGTTTTTCGTTAGTTATTGCTTTTGGAATTTATGCACAGATTTATTTTATTGTTAGCTCTGCTAACTGCGGCTGTCGCTACATCAGGACAGACAAAGTTAGCCGATGCTACATATCCGATTTATTACAGCCAGACCGACGGCCTTTCTCTTGCGGATATCGTTAAGGCGGCTGTTGAAACAAACAGCGAGATAAAGATCGCTCAGCTAGAGATCGATAAGGCGAAGGCTCGCCTTACGCAAGCCGGCCTTCGTCCAAATCCGACGCTTGAAGTCGATCAGAGTTCCGGTCGTTTAGTTGGTTCGCCAGGTAATGCGGAGTTTAGCGCTGGCGTATCTATTCCGTTGGAACTTTACGGTCAGAGAAATCGACGTTTCGAACGTGCTAAAGCCGAGATCGTTTTGAAAGAGGCGGAAATTGCATCTAGACAGCGGGAGATAATTTCGCGAATCGTTGCAGTCTATGCGGACGCGCTTTCCGCATTTCGCGAGATAAAGGTTCTTGATGAGATCCTTGCAATCGACATTGAGACGATAAAGTTCGTACAGATTCGAGTAAACGAGGGCGAAACCGCACCGTTGGAACTTAGCTTATTGCAGACCGAGGTCGAACGTCTAAGAGTTCAGCGTCAACTGGTCGAAGGGCGGCTTCAATCAGCTATCTCAAAGCTGAAGTATTTTGGCGCTGTTCCATACGAGCAACCGCTTCGCCTAAGGGAAGAACTTCCTTTCGCTACTTTCCAGTCACTTCCACCTTCGACCGAGGTCGCGTTGGCAGTTGGTCTGAAAGGCCGTCCCGAGATTCGAATAGCGGAACTTGAAGAACAACTCGGAAACGCAGGGCTGCGATTGATCCGCTCCGAAGCGAAGCCTGAGATCTCTGCGTTTACAAGGTTCTCTCAAAGCAGATCAACAATCGATATTCCTACAGGCTCATTTCCGCAAGACCGTGACCGAAGCCTTTTGTTTGGCTTCACAATTGGCGTGCCTGTATTTGATCAAAAGCAAGGCGCAAAAGCCGAGGCTGCAATATCCATTCGACAGGCTCAAGAGCGGCGTGTTTTTGCCGAGGGAATGATACGGAACGAGATTGTGCTTGCCTTTCAACAACTGGAAACCGCACGGAAAGCACTCATAGCACTTGAAGCCAATGTACTGCCTCGCTCTCGCGAAAATCTCGAAACGATTCGCAGGGTATATCAGATCGGCCAGTTAAAGATCACTGACCTGTTGGTTGAACAGCGTCGATTGATAGAAGCAAACCGAGACGTAACCGAAGCATTGACGAGAAAGTACCGGGCCGAAGCCGATCTGTTCATAGCACTTGGGCTTACATTTGAAAACTAAAGGAAAAAGATTATGTCAGAAAATAAGATCACAGAACAAAGCGAACATCACGCAGCCGACGAGGCAGAACTTGACCGTCTCGAATCAAATCTAGACAACGGAGATGTTGACGAGCCTGATTTGCGGGAGAAGAACCGACCATTGTTGGCATGGATCATAACCGCAGTTATTGTTGCCCTAATTGCTGTGGTTGGGCTTGTTTGGATAGTAGGTAATCGCACTGCGACTGGTGACAAAGCTGTTGTCGAGGGAAAAAAAGAAGAACCCAGACATTCGGAAGAAGAAACCGGCCGTGAAGTAAAGCTCACTCCTGAAATGATCGAGTCAGCAGAAATTGAAACCGAAACAGTTACACAGCGGCCAGCCATTTCAAAGCTTTACGTGACAGGTGCAGTTGAGCTAAATCCCGAAAGAACAGAAATGGCAACACCGCTTGTCGGCGGTCGCCTCGAACGTGTTTACTACGGAGTTGGCGACAATGTTCAAAAAGGAGCCGTTCTTGCAGTAATTTCTAGTCCACAGCTTGCGCAGATGCACGGCAAACTTCACGAGGCGAAAACGCGGTACGAGTTGGCTGTGCGAAATCTTACAAGAGTTCAAAAGGCAGAGAATCGATCAGCAGTCTTGCAAGCAAAAGCGAAGCTTGACGAAGCGGACACGACACTCAAGAGAACTAAAAAGCTAATCGACCTTGGTGCCGGTGCTGGAAAAGACTTGGTGACCGCCGAGACGGCGTATAGAACGGCGAAGGCGGAGTACGATTTCCAAACCAATATTGCACTCAATCGGGAGTTACAAGAAGCGAAAGCTGAGGTTGAAACTTCACAGGTGGATCTTCGTCATATCGGAGATGAAATGCGATCGCTTGGCGTTCCTGTTGAAATTAGTGGAGACGACGACCATCAAAAAGACACATCGCTTGTTTCCGTGAGAGCGCCACTGTCGGGCGTGATCACTGAGCGAAAATTTAACGCCGGTGCCGGAGTAGAAGCGGCGACACCGATCTTTGCCATTTCGAATCTCAGCACCGTTTACGTCATTGCCAATGTTCCTGAATCGAATATATCGAAACTGAATGTCGGAGCACTTGCCGAGATCAGATCACCCAACATCGGTAATCTAAATGGGCGCGTTTCTTACATCGATCCGCAGCTTGACGAGACAACGCGCACTGCTCGCGTCCGAGTCGAGGTTGCGAATGCCAGCGGTAAGCTACGCGCCGGTATGTTTACCGAAGTCGGCTTTTACGCAGGAACGACGGCGGCGACAGGTGAAGAATTAGCGGTTCGATCTAGTGCGATCCAACGTGAAGGAGACAAGACAATTGTCTTCATTCCGAAAGACGACGAACCGGGCGCATACGAGGTTCGGGAAGTCGAGATCGGCGGCGAGGCTGAGGGCTATACGATTGTTCTTAAAGGTTTAGAGATTGGCGAAAAAGTCGTTACGAAGGGTAGCTTCGTTCTCAAAACTCAATTGGCGAAAGGCGATCTTGGAGAACACGGACACTAAGGAGAAATATGATCAACGCATTAATTCGCTTTTCGGTTGCTAACCGGCTGATCGTATTGCTTCTCGTAGGCATTATGGCGGCAGGTGGAGCTTACAGTCTTTTGAATCTGCCTATCGATGCGGTTCCCGACGTGACGAATGTTCAGGTTCAAGTTCTCACAGCGGCGCCGTCGCTTGCTCCGCTCGAAATGGAGCGACAAGTTACGTTCCCCGTCGAAGTCGCAATGTCAGGTTTGCCCGACGTTGAAGAAATTCGCTCTGTCTCAAAATTTGGCCTTTCGGCTGTCACGGTCGTTTTCGATGATTCAGTGGATACGTATTTCGCGAGGCAATTGGTTCTTGAAAGATTGTCACAAGCTCGCGAACAGATTCCCACGTCCATTGGCTCGCCCGAAATGGGGCCTATATCAACTGGACTCGGAGAGATATATCAATACGAACTCAAATCTTCGGACGGAAGCTATGACGCAAAGGCATTGCGAACAGTTCAGGACTGGAATGTTCGTCGTCAATTACTTGGAGTTCCCGGAGCGACGGAGATAAATAGCTTTGGCGGTTTTGAGAAGCAATATCAAGTCAGAGTCACGCCTGAGAAGCTTCAATCATATGGACTTACGCTTCGCGATGTTTACGATGCGGTTTCAAGAAACAACGCAAACGTCGGCGGAGCATACATTGAAAAGGGAGCTGAACAGTATCTGTTAAGAGGGATTGGTCTGATCGAAAAGCCCGACGAGATCGGGAATATCGTTGTGAAAACGGGACGTGAGGGCGTGCCGGTTTATGTTCGGGATGTTGCTGAGATCGTCGAAGGGTCCACCGTTAGGCAAGGAGCAGTCACAGCGGATGGCAAGGGCGAGATCGTTGCTGGAATTGTATTGATGCTCAAAGGTGAGAACTCTCGAACGGTAGTTCAATCAGTCAAAGAGCGCGTCGAACAGGTAAAGAAATCATTACCCAAAGGCGTTGAGCTAGTACCATTCTACGATCGAACTGAATTGATTGACCGTGCAATTGCCACGGTAGAAAGGAATCTTATCGAAGGAGCAATACTGGTTATCGTCGTACTGCTTTTACTACTCGGTAATTGGCGCGGGGCATTGCTCGTTGCGACCATTATTCCGCTGTCGATGCTTTTTGCGGCGATTCTGATGCGGTTCTTTAATGTGTCGGGTAATTTGATGAGTCTTGGAGCGTTGGACTTCGGGCTTATTGTTGATGGTGCGGTTGTAATGGTGGAGAACGCGGTTAGACGACGTGCAGAGGCACAACACGGAAATTCCCGTGAACCGCCTGAACGAACAATTCTCGAAGCGTGTCTCGAAGTTGCACGGCCTGTGGTTTTCGCCGTTGCGATCATCGCGATTGTTTATCTTCCTATTCTGAGCCTTCGAGGTATCGAGGGCAAAATGTTCGTGCCAATGGCGTTGACCGTGATTTTTGCTCTCTTAGGTTCGCTTATTCTTTCTCTGACCTTCGTTCCGGCAATGCTGACGTTTGTTCTAAAGGGCAAAGTTTCGGAGAAGGAAAGCTTTTTGATTCGTTGGGCAAAACAAGTCTATAAACCGGCATTCAACTTCATGGCCAAATATCGCCCACAGGCATTGGCTGTTGCGGTCGTTCTGGTTATCTTATCGGCTTCAATTTTCCCGTTTCTTGGCTCAGAGTTTATTCCGCGACTCGATGAAGGCGATCTTGCCGTTCAGGTTCAGCAGCTACCGAGTGTTTCACTCGAACAATCGATCAAGACGACAACCGAAGTCGAAAAGACTCTGATGGAATTTCCTGAGGTTCGAACGGTTATTTCAAAGACCGGACGTGCCGAGGTTGCTACTGACCCGATGAGCGTTGATTTTTCCGATCTTTACGTTGGGCTAAAGCCGCACAGCGAATGGAAAACGACGCAGGACAAAACAGTTCTGATCGAGAAGATGTCCGAGGCACTGGAAGAAAAAGTACCATCGGCAATCATCAGCTTTTCACAGCCAATTGAATTGCGTGTTGCTGAATTGATTTCGGGCGTTCGTAGCGATGTCGCAATCAAGGTTTACGGCGATGATCTTGACATGCTCAAAGAAAAAGCAGATGAAATCGTCAAAGTTGTCCAAACCATTTCTGGTGCGGAAGATGTGAAGGCAGAGGCGACTTCAGGCTTACCGCAGCTACAGATCAAACCAGATCGTGCAGCTATCGCTCGATATGGTTTGAATGTTGAAGATGTGAATGACTTAGTTGAGTCTGTTGTAGCAGGAAAAGAGGCGGGTCAGGTTTACGAGGGTGAGCAGCGTTTCAATCTTGTCGTTCGGCTAAACGAAGATTCGGGAGCAACCGTCGATACGATCCGCAATCTTGTGCTGACTGCGCCGAACGGTTCACGCGTTCCGTTATCTCAAGTTGCCGAGATCAAACTTGCAGAGGGAGCCGCACAAATATCGCGCGAGGACACACGTCGGAGAATCGGTGTCGAGCTAAATGTGCGTGGTCGTGACATAGGTTCGTTTGTCGAAGAAGCACAAAAGAAGATCGAGACAGATGTTCAACTTCCACCGGGATACTATTTGAAATGGGGCGGCACATTCGAGAATCTGCAACGGGCATCGGCAAGGCTTTTGATCGTCGTTCCGATAGCTCTTTTCCTGATCTTTATATTGCTCTACACGACGTTTAGCTCAATAAAGCAAGCATTCCTTATTTACACAGGCATTCCGTTTGCCATTGTCGGCGGTGTGATCGCCTTGGCGATGCGAGGGATGCCGTTTTCAATATCGGCGGGCGTCGGTTTTATCGCCCTATTTGGCGTCGCAGTACTGAATGGCGTCGTGATGATCAGCTTTATCAACCATCTCCGCGATGAAGGGAAATCCGTGATCGACGCCGTCAACGAAGGATCGATGACACGTCTGCGGCCAGTTCTAATGACCGCACTTGTCGCGAGTCTCGGGTTTATCCCGATGGCGCTGGCGACATCAGCCGGAGCGGAAGTCCAACGGCCTCTGGCAACAGTCGTGATCGGCGGACTGATAACATCGACGCTTTTAACACTACTTATATTGCCGACGCTCTACGCTTGGTTTGAAAAAGATGTCGAAGGTGAGTTCACCGAGAACTAAGGTTTTTGAATTATATGGTGGTTAATATAACAACAAATTTAGAAATGTCCGCGGTAGAGGCCTGGCAGACCGTTAGAAAAAGTAGCACTTTAGTTTTTGTTACAAAGGGATTGCTTGGCTTTGCTCAAGATAGTTTTCCGATCGAATGGATAGAAGGTGAAACAGTTAAAACACGACTATTTCTTTTCAATTTTATTCCGGTTTGGAAACATCAAATTCATTTTCTGCGAGTTGATGACAAACAATTTGAACTTTATACAAATGAAAAGGGCGGAATGATTTCGGTTTGGAATCATTTGATCAAAGTTGAATCAGGGAATGATGAGAATCAGCGACCTTGTTTATATACGGACAGAATTGAGATAGAAGCAGGAATCTTGACTCCAGTTGTCTGGTGTTTTGCCCAAATATTCTATCGTTACCGTCAAAGACGTTTGGCAATTTATCTTCGAGCATGGAGCGAAGGGGAAACTACGGAGGATTGAATCATGAAACTAATCTTAGCGGTCGTTAGGCCATTCAAACTTGACGAGATCGTGACCGCGCTCGAACAGATCGACGGCTTTCCGGGAATGACCGTGATCGATTCCGAAGGATTCGGCCAACGGCTGAGAACGTCCGCCTACGACGCTCTCGATCCTTTCAAACCAAACATGCGGATTGAGGTCGTTGCCAGCGACGAAATGGTCGAATCGATCATTTTTGCGATAAAGCAAAATGCACATACTGGGAAAAAGGGTGATGGTCTGATATCGGTGCTGCCAGTAGATCTGGTCGCATTGATCTAAGGCTCGACTTATATGCTTATCGGTCGAACAGTCCAGACGCTGATTGGTGCCTTAATTGGAACCGCCCTACTATTTGGACTGCTTTGGCTATTGCTTTTTCTTGAAAGTAATGGAATCAAAACACATCCTGGAAAAGGTGAAAGTCGGTTTAAGCGACGAGGAAGAATAAAAGAAGAGAAGAGACGAAATCAGCGTAGATATCGCTTTTAACTATAGAAGGTTATGGGACACGGACACACACACGAAATATCGGCAGCGGGCAGAAATAAGAAGCCATTATTGATCGTCTTTTGCCTGACGTTCTTTTACTTGATCGTCGAGGTCATTGGCGGATTGTGGACGGGCAGTTTGGCTTTGCTTGCGGACGCCGGACATATGCTTACCGATGTTGCGGGCGTCGGTTTGGCATTACTTGCTATATGGTTCGCAGAAAAGCCTGCCTCACCCGAAAAGACTTACGGTTACTATCGTGTCGAGATTCTCGCGGCACTAACGAATGCCGTCGTACTGATATTTATCTCACTTTACATCCTCTACGAAGCATACGAACGATTCCGCAATCCGCCTGAAGTGCAAAGTGTCGGAATGCTCGCGGTCGCCTCGATTGGCCTTGTTATCAATATTGTCGGAGTTTTCATACTGCGGTCAGGCTCGAAAGAAAGCCTAAATATGAAGGGAGCCTACTTCGAAGTTCTATCCGATATGCTCACTTCGGTCGGAGTCATAATCGCGGGCGTGATCATGCTGACGACTGGTTGGTACTACGCTGATCCGCTAATTTCGGCAGGCATCGGGCTATTTATCTTGCCGCGAACGTGGGCTTTGCTGAAAGATGCGGTCGCTGTGCTGCTTGAAGGCACACCATCGGACGTAAATATAGCGGCGTTGCGTGAAACGCTGTCCCAACTCGAAGGTGTAGCCGAGATTCACGATCTACACGTTTGGTCACTTACCTCCGGCGTAAATGCGCTAAGTGTCCACGCCGTGCTTGCAGACGGAGCCGAACACGACGACGTATTGCAACGCGTTCACGATTCATGCACCGGCGAATTTAAGATCGCACACGTTACCGCCCAGACCGAACGCGCGGACTTTGCGTGTCACGAAGCGCATTTATAACGGAAAGTATGGAACAAGAAACCGACTTCTTTCACCTTTTAACGCAACACCAGTTTATAATTTTCGTAATCAGTGGCTTGCTGATTATTACGTTGTTAGTTTTGATAGGAGTTGTTTTCGGAGGGAGATCAGAGCGGCGGAATGGCAAAAGGAGTTCAAGTGAGCGAACAGAATAACGAAGCATTGCGAACGGCTATCACTCAAGAATTGGCTCTAGCCGAATCCCACGAATTGAACGGCGATTATCATTCGGCGTTCTACCATTTAGAACGCGCCCACGTTCTCGGTCAGGCATCTACCTATCAGCACACCCGCATTCATTGGCGGATGTTCAAGCTCGCTTTAAAACTTCGTTCGCCGCGTGAGGTTTGGGGGCAGATCTTCCGCATTATCGGAGCCTCGACCAAAACGCCATTTGGCATTTATCCGGTCGGCAATACTGGCGGAGCCAATGTTTGGTTCTTCAAGCCCATGCCGATACCAAGTGATTTACAAGATATTCTGGAAAGGAGTCGTGCGACCCATGAACCCATCAATTAAGCAACTTGTCGTCTATACCCCGGCTGAGAATTTTGAGGTATCAAAGGCGTTCTACGCGGCCCTAGGATTTACGCTCAGCGAGGGCTGGGGCGGAACGATGGACTGTACTCTCGGCGGGGCGACGTTCCGTTTGCAGAACTATTACGTTAAAGATTGGGCTGAGAATTTTATGATGAAATTCGATGTCGAAGACGTTGATGCTTGGTACTCACACGCCAAACAAGTACTCGACGCAAACAATTACGATAACGCCCGTATGGACAAACCCGAAATGATAGGCGACACCAAGATCATGCACATTTGGGATCCCTGCGGTGTATTGCTTATTTTCATTCAGTAGGAAGAACTACGAGGTGGTTCTAAGTTCGCGGTTCGCGTTTGAAAAGACACGGAACGCCGAACGCAGAAACAGCACGACCAAAGCAAGAGCAATGATGATGTCAGGCCAGCCCGATTGAGTGAACCACACCAAACCCGCAGCGACAAAGACCGAGATATTCGACGCAATATCGTTACGCGAACATTCCCACACCGAACTCATATTCACGTCGTCCGTCTTGTGCCGCGTAAGCAGATAAAGGCAGATCGAATTTCCTACGAGTGCAAGCACGCTAACCACGCCCATTATCTCAAAGATCGGAACCGCCGGAACCATTAGCTTGTAGATAACTTGCCCAAGTACGACGAGCGCCGCAAGCAGTATCAAACCGCCTTTGAAAAAAGCGACCTGTGCCTTAGCCTGAGACGATTTATAAACTACATAAAGGCTCAGTCCATACGTCATCGCATCACCAAGATTATCGAGCGAATCCGAAAGCAACGCACTTGACCCAGCATAAATGCCGGCACCGATCCCTGCCGCAAACATAACGACGTTTATCCCAAGTACGATCCTCAACGTCGAACTCTGCTTTTCCCGCAACGCCTCTATCGCACAATCGTCTTCACAACAAGCCATAAGAACTCTCGATCTTAGAATAGGCAAATGCAAGAACAGTAGCAATGTCAGGTGCATTTGCCTGCGGTCTCAGCTGAATTGAATGCATCAATTAGTGGTTGGCTCCCCCAACCATTTCCGGCCTTGGTGGGCATATTCAACCATTGAGTCGAGAAGGTGATCACACTTCTCCCTGAAAAGAGCCGTGTCGTACGATTCTGGCAACTCTTTGTCTAGGATCTCCTCAACTACTCGTCGTACTCGCTTCGTGGATCGAACATCCATATGCCAATTTTGGATTAACACGGGCGGTGGTTCAGACTTTAGGAGCCTGAGCAAAGCCTTGGCCGCGAGTTTGACCCTTTGTTCTTCGGTTTTCGTCAATTTGGGTTTCTTCAGTAGATCGAAGATCTCGCCTCGAATTGGTTCGATCATCTCAACCATCAACCGTACAACCGACCGCGGCGTAAAGAACTCACCGCCGCCTTGCCCCTCAGCCATCGCAAACTCGGCTAGAAAATACTCGTATATTTGACCGAAAAGGTCGGCTTCGGTGTCAGATGGAATATTCGAGAAGTTGCGAAGGAGATGTCGCGGGATTCCACGACTGTCTTCGCTCGAATTAAACCGAGCATACTCATTCTTTGGCAAAATGTCGGCTAGCTCGGGCTTGAAGTCCTCGATCAACTGCATGGCCTTTTTGATTGCAGCTGATATATCTTGATCGTCCGAAAGATTGAGCAAATAGTCGTACCGAGATTCAGACGGCAAATAAAAGCCACACTTTTCTATCGCGATCTCATGGATGTCTTTTTCGCGTCGAGAACCCTTTAGTTCTAGATACTCCGCCGTGATCGCCGCCTCGTGTTTTGTGTAGATATTGTCCGCGAATTTCAGAAAAATCAGCCCCAGCACCGGCGTCGAATACTCCGATGCCTTCAGATCGGAATTCGCCCGCAGCGTGTCCGCACTCCGCCATAGATCGGCCTCAAGTTGTTTCAATTGCTCTTTATTCATCAGGAGTCAGTCCTTGAATGATAGTGGGTTTTGGACAGTTTGGCTAACTCTGACGAAGTGAGGAAGAGTTGATTTTGGCGTATTATTTCGGTAAGGAGCATAGACGAATTATCTGACCTATGAAAAATACAATAAAACTTGGAGATGCCGAACTTGAACCCCTGAATTCTGCGGAGTCCGGCTCGACACTCGCTGGTCGTCGAATGTTTTTAGAATTGGTTTATAGGAAAAGTCCGCAGACTGCTTTGGATCTGGTCAGCCCATTCTATTTGTCTGATCTTCCGGCCGACTATCGAAAGTCGGAGCCTTTTGTCGGTCAACTCACTGCCTTCTATCTGGCTAGCCTCGCAAGGCCTGAGTTGCACCAGATTCCGATCGACGATGTACCTATCCTCGGGAATTTGAGGATCACACCGGTTCAGGCTCTCCGCCGATTTCTCTATACGTCGAACAGCAAGCTGCAACGTCTACTAAAGAAAAGTCGAAAGGAATGGACAAAGGGCTATCCAAATGCGGCGAACGAGTTGATCGCGGCAACTGCTTATAAGGAGCTGCTGCCAAGTTGGTCCGGCCTTGAGAACCAACCAGATGCAATGGAACTTCGCCAAAGCTTGTTTGAATGGGGGCAGACGCATAACTTAACCGATGAGTGGTGTATGGATTTCGCGTTGAGGGTCTTGATCGAGTTCAAAGTAGCTTGCGTTGATAAACATCCTTTCCTGAGCGGAGTTAGTACGGGCAGACTGTTCCATTCTAATTACGATACTTACTTGAACGAGTGGTCATGGAGGTCGTGGCGAAGCGCTTGCTTTGCGATCAGTAAAGAAAGACGCCGGCAAATCTACGACGCACTGTCCGATATACCCGGACTTGAAACGTTTATATTCAACTGGCGTGAAAAGAACGGCACATATTCTGATGAAATTAAAGTAGAAGACTACTTTGCCCCCTATTCAGCCACGTCCGAGGAATTCGAAAGCCGCGTGGAAGAGAGCTTTTGGGAACTTTTCATGAATCGGTTCAGAACTTCCCCATCAGATCTTGTTGGTCAGTTAGAGCACGTAACAATCGAGCTGTCTCGATTTAGGACGGATTTACGTAAATATCTGAGAAAGTGCAGCACTCAAAACAAGAACTATGGAAAGCCAGTTGTTAAGAAACACAGCGCCGATTTGCATTTTAACTGGTTGGTTGATTATCAACTCGTCGGAGAGAGTTACACACAAATATCGAAAGAGTATGAGAAAGCGCGGACATCGGTAATGGACGGAGTCAAGGAGACCGCACAACTCCTTGGCCTGAGTCTCCGAAAAGCCAATAAAAGTGGCCGTCCGGTTGGCGTGAAAGAAAAGTGGCGGTCTCATATTGTTAGAAAAACACGAAACGAAAGAGAAAGTAGTCGCCCGACCCGCTGAATTTTCAATCAGTCCGACCTATTGTTCGTGTTGCAAATAGATTGAACTAGTCGTACAGGACATTTCCTGTGCGATTTTTCTTTTTAGAGGAGAGTTCAAATGGATAAACAGATTCTAGTTGCAGAGGAAGTGGCTGAGTTGCTTAGGGTAGATAAGCAACGTGTATACGAGCTGGTGCGGACGCACCAGATTCCAGTCATTCGACTTGGTGAGAGGCAATATCGATTCTCGGCGCAGGCAATATTTAGATGGCTCCAACTCGACGGATCTCAACCGGCCGAGACTCAGCTCGCGACTTTACAGGGGGACAAATGACTACAGTTCTGAGCAACGGATATTTCGAGATTGAGGAAACAGAATTCTTTCAAATTGGTGCCACACTTGTCACACAAATTGATCTAAAACTCGGCGGGAGTTTCTTCGAACGGGCGGTATGGAAGTATGTCTGAAAGCATCGAAACAACTAAAGCTGCTGCTGAATACGTTGAAAGAGGATGGGCCATCATTCCTATTCCGCTCCGAGCTAAGCGCCCCCTAATAACTGGCTGGCCGGATTTGAGGATCGATCGCGAGAACCTTTACCAGTATTTCAATGGCCACCGACAAAACGTAGGCGTGATTCTTGGCGACCGATCCAATGGACTAGTTGATGTCGACATAGACTCTTCGGAAGCGGTTAAGCTCGCCGACTGGTTCTTGCCCAAGACTCAATCGATCTTTGGAAGGCCCGGTAAACCGTCGAGTCATCGGCTATATATATGCCCGGAGGCTAAATATCATAAGTTTACGATGCCAAGGAGCCTTGCGAACGGGCTGGCTTCAGACACTTGTATCGTTGAGATTCGCACGAGTACAGACGGAAAAGGCATTCAGACGGTATTTCCGCCGTCCGTTCACGAATGTGGGGAAACAATCGAGTGGGTGAGCAATGGCAGCCCGTTAGAGATTGAGAGTGTAGAGCTTTTCAAAAGCGTGTCGAAGCTTGCGGCGGCTTGCTTACTCGTAAAATGTTGGCGAAAAGGGATTAGACACGATCTTTCACTTGTGATTTCCGGAGTGCTTCTCAAGAAGGGATGGGTTAACGAGTCAGTAAAGCTCTTTCTCAGGTCTATTTGTCACGTTTCCGGAGACGACGACGTTGATGACAGAATGCGTTGCGTTGATGACAGTGATGCTGCAATCGCAAAGCAACGGAAAGTTTTTGGGATACCGAAGCTTATTGAATTGACGGATCAAAAAATAGTCGATTCTCTGTGCGAATGGCTGGAGATTGACGGTTCGACTGATCAATTGACCATCAATAGCAGTAACAGGACTCGGTTGAGCGTCGTTTGTATGAAAGACATAGAGCCTAAAGAAATCAAGTGGCTGTGGAAGCCCTATATTCCACTTGGCGAATTCACGATCATAGAAGGAATTGAAGGGATCGGAAAGTCGTGGATCGGGTGCGCTCTCGCAAAGGCAGTCGCGTCCGGGGCAAGGTTGCCGTTTCACGATGAGCAGCCTCTTGACCCCGGAACGGTTTTGCTGCTCTCTGCGGAAGACTCGCTTTCTCATACCCTCAGACCAAGGCTTGATTCCATGGAGGCGGATGTATCCAGAATCTTTGCGTTTGAAACGGTGTTTTCTCTGAACGATGATCGGGACCTTATGGGGTTTGAAGAAAGAATCGCGGAATACCAGCCACGGCTCGTGTTTATCGACCCGATGTTCAGTTATACGTCAGGAAAGGATCTCAATTCCGAAAGCGCCAGTCGCCCGATTGCACGCGGATTGATCGCTCTAGCTCAGAAATACGAGTGCGCGATCGTTGGGGTAAGACATGTAGGAAAGAGCAAAGGTCAGGGTGATGCTCGGAACGCCGGTCTCGGCAGCACGGCATGGAGAGCGTCGGCGCGTTCGGTTCTACTAGTCGGACAAGATAATGACTCTGGTGAGCGGGGGATTTGCCAAACGAAGAATAATCTTTCGCAAGAATCAAAGATCTGCGTGGGCTTTGACATCGTCGGCGGAGGATTCACATTTTCCGAGAGGCCGAGTTCATTGACAAAAGAGAGGATGCTCGCACAGATTAAGGATCCGGAGACGAAAGCACGGCACTCAGAATCGGTGGAGTATCTACGGGAAGCACTCAGTTCCGGTCCTCGATTATCAAAGGAGATCGACGAAGAGGCACAGGGACAAGGAATTACTGCATATAGACTGCGGAACGCTAAAAAAACTCTGGGGGTTAAGTCGTTCAAAACAGGCGGTACGTTTGGTGGGGGTTTAGCTTGGTATTTGCGTATGCCAAATGAGACTGAAGATGCTGATGGCAATCAATTCCGACCGATTCAGCCAAACAGCGATCCTAACCCTACCATTCATAAAGGTTTACCTGAAGATGTCGAAATCTCAAGAAAAGAGCAGGTTCAGCCAGATCGTGGCCTTAACCATAACTTTTGCGCGCCGTTTACTGAAGATGTCGAATTCTCCCAGAAAGAGCAAATTCAGCTAACCAATTCGACGTCTTCAGGCATTAACAGACGTGAAAAGCGTTTGAATCTTGAATGTAGCTGTGGCGAACGTGGCATTCTCGGATTCGATTGCAGGAATTGTGGAGCAGAAATTATTGAGAATTGAGGTAGATAGACCTGAATAAAAGCCCTTTATGTAAGGAAATAGAAAGAAATGAATACATCTGGAGAAATAACCCCAAAGCAACAAAGGCTGATAGCCCTATTATTGACGGAAAAAACGATTGATGCGGCCTGTAAGAAGGCTAATGTCGCTGTTAGTACATATTGGCGATGGATGCACGATCTGCGGTTCTTGACTGCATATCGAGTTGCACGACGAGGAATCATTGAGAACACTGTAGCGAAATTGCAAAGCCTCGCGTTTACCGCAATTGACGCCCTTGAAAGGAACCTAAACTGCGAGAATCCGGCCGTTGAAATCCGCAGCGCGTCAATAGTTCTTGATCAATCTATTAGGGGATTGGAGTTACTCGACGTTGAGGGAAGGTTGGTCATGCTCGAATCAGTCATTAATCGAAGCGAGGATAAAAATGTCTAAATATAATGCCCGAATCACTGTGATGGTTAGAAAGACCCACCAGTTTGTTTCCCATAAGGAGCTTTGTAGAACACGCGATTACTTGAAAGATTGGTTTGATCGTTCCGACAAGCCACCAGATCTTGAAAAAAAGGTAATCGAACTATTGGAACTAAACCAAGAAATTCTTCAAAGTAACGATCCGGTGCGAATTGATTTGTACAGAAAGACGGTGCGAGATCATCCGGCAATCTGGCTGAAATCAATAATTCCAGAGGTCGATTCATTTTGTGAGTACAACCAAAATGGTATTTGGTTAGAAAAAGTGGTTGCAGAATTCTTTAAGAATTACGCGAAGCGTCTAAGGGATTGAGGAGAGGCGAGGTCGAGCCTGTATCGTTCATGAAGAGAGAAAAAGACCGAGAGTTTCCATTAGCCACCAACCTGAACACTAGCTTGTTGAACTTCCTCTCGGACGACCTGACTTTCTGTTTTCAAGAGCTTTTAGATCGGATTCGTTAATCACAAACACACGACCAACTTTCACGGCAGGTAACCGACCTGCTGCAATTAGTTGAGCAACGCGCCCCCGCGAAATACCGAGACGTTGGGCAGTATCGGCAACACTGAGTAATTTCGAGCCGATTGACATAGACCGAGAATATTCCCTAATAAAATACTTGTCAATCGTACACCATTAATTGACAAAAGACTATACGAATGTATAGTCTTATTGACAACAGGATAGTGAATTCAAGGAGATAAAGGATATGGCTCAAACAAGAGGCCGTGGGCAGATCGTAGACAAAGGAAAAGGTAAGTGGTTAGTCCGAGTCTTTCAAGGGCGAGATGGAACAGGGAAGAAACTTTACTTCAGCAAGGTAGTGATCGGTAGTAAGTCGGATGCCCAGAAGCTTATCACTGCCAAGTATAGAGAGAAGGATATTGGTGTATTCATTGACAGCTCCCGGCAAATGCTAAATGACCATTTAGATATTTGGTTAGAAGCTGTCCAAGGAAGAGTTGCTCCACAGACTGCGGAAAGCTACAAGATGCTTCTTCGGGTACATGTTCGACCGCTCATTGGTCACATGCGACTTGCTGACATTAAGATCCCCGATGTACAACGTCTTTACCTCGAAATGTCCAAACAAGGACGCTCGCCTAGGACGATCAGATACACCCATACCGTCTTGTCTATGGCGATGAAAAAGGCCGTTGAACTCGACTGCATTATGAAAAATCCTTGCGACTTCGTAGAACTCCCAAAGGTTGATCGGGTCGAACGTAGCGTCTTCAACAGTGAGCAAGCCCGCAGCTTCCTTGAATCTGCTTCGAAGACAAAGAACGGAATTATATTTGAACTCGCGTTGATCACGGGGGCAAGGCCGGAGGAATACTTGGCTTTACGTTGGTCAGACCTCGATCTATCCGAAGGCATTGTCAAGATCGATCGTGCCTTGGTTTGGAATCGAGCTGGCGGTGGTTACTCATTTGGGAAACCAAAGACGACCAAGTCACGGAGAAATATCCCGATTCCTCCACAACTTTCGGAGAAATTGAAAGTCCACCGGCGCCACCAATTAGAATCTCGACTCAAACTTGGCGGAGCCTACGAGAATCAGGACCTCGTATTTGCCACAGAACTTGGAACTCCGATCAATTCGCGGAATCTTGCTCAGAGACAGTTCCGAGATATCCTCAAGGGGCTAGGCCTCGATGGCAAAGGATTTGTGCTCTATTCACTTCGGCACACATGCGCGACGCTTCTAATGGCGAGCGGGGAGAATCCAAAGATCGTTGCTGAGAGGCTTGGGCATACTACCATAAAGATGACGCTCGATACCTATAGTCACGTGATGCCCGACATGCAGGCGACGGCGTCGGCAAAACTAGGCAGGATGATGTACGGTTGATAGGCCAACTTTGACTTTGACACACCATTGACACACCAAACGAGAAAAGGGCGACCAATCGGTCGCCCTAAACTATTGAATTTACTGGAGCCGGTGATAAGACTCGAACTTACGACCTGATGATTACAAATCAACT
>JAIBCA010000157.1 GCA_019694345.1 Pyrinomonadaceae bacterium
GTTTTACCGATACGGAAAACTACTTTCAGGATCCGTGGGGACAGAGGCTCTACGATACGGTCACCGCAGATGAGAGTCTGTTCATCATCGGGACCGGCCTGTCGATGATCGATGTAGCACTGCAGTTGAACGAGATCGGCCATCGCGGCAAGATCCGCGCCATCTCGACCCGCGGATTACTCCCGGCAGTGCATGAATTGGGGCACAGCTATCCGTCGTTCTACGACGAGATCAGGGAAATGCGCCGGATAACCGACCTGCTCAAGGCCGTCCGCCGTCACATCAAGACGGCCGAAGCCACCGGCGGCAACTGGCGGGCCGTGATCGACAGCCTTCGCCATGATACGCCGCAGATATGGATGGACCTTCCGGTCGCCGAAAAGCGCTATTTCATGCAGCACCTGAGCCGCTATTGGAATGTGGCCCGCCACCGGATGCCGGCAACCGCGGCGGCGACACTTCAGTCCATGATCGACAGCCGAAAGCTCGAGATCCTGAAAGGACGCCTAAAGGATATCGTCGTCGATGCCGGCGGCAGATTTTGCGTATCATTTGCCGAGAACGGCGTTTTGCGGACCGTCTCGGCCGACGCGTTGGTCAACTGTATAGGCGCTCAGAGCAACCTTGCCCGTGTGGGATCAGAACTGATGCAAAACCTTCTTGCCCCCGGTTTTGCGCGGACGGATGAGCTCTCGATGGGGCTCGATGCGACGCCGGACGGCCGCGTGATCGGCCCAGACGGCAGAATATCTGAGCATATCCACACTCTCGGGACCGCACTGAAGGGGATACTCTGGGAAACGACGGCTATACCCGAGATCCGATCACAGGCACGCTCGCTTGCACTCAAATTGCTGTCGGACTAAGATAATCGCACCCGCACGATCATTATGTCTAAATCATTTTGCGAACGCCTGATCGAGGCCTTTGAGGCACGCCCTGAGAAAACCGCCATGCGTATCGTCGGTTCGGACGATGCAACATACACCTACGGACAGTTGCTCGATGAGGTACGCTCGGTCGCGTATCGGCTGGGTCAGGAGGGTGTCAGCTTTGGTGACAGGGTCGCACTGATCGGCGAAAATCACCCCAAATGGGCGGTCGCATACCTTGGGACCGTCTATCACGGCGCGGTCATAGTGCCGATGGACCCGCACGGCGAGATCGAGACGATAACCAATTTTCTCGAGAACTCAGAAGCAAAGGTCGCGTTTCTCTCGCCCGATCAGACCGAGCGTTTCACTCAGATCGAAGAGAGGCTTGGCCGCCATATTCCGGCCGTTGTTTGGGGCCTGGCCGGTAGCTCGAACGGCTTTCAACATTTCGACGAGTGGGCGTCGACCGAGTACCCCGAAAGTTATGCCGCCGAGGTCCCAAAGGCAAAGGACGCCGATACCGCGCTTCTGATGTACACGAGCGGCACGACCGGCACGCCGAAGGGCGTTCCATTGACCCACGGTAACATCGTCGCCGAGCTCGAAGGCGTGAACCGCGTACTGCTGCTTTCGGACAAGGAAAAGATACTATCGCTGCTTCCGCTGTTCCATGCGTATCTGCAGATCGTCAATATGTGGATCGCGACGACCTATGGCTGTGAGGTCGGATATCTCAAGGAGCTCACACCGGCGGCCCTGAGCGAGGCGATGAAGACCTTTAAGCCGACGATCCTGACGACTGTCCCGCGTCTCTGGTACCTGTTTCATAAAAAGATCTTTGACGCGGTCGCTGCTAAACCGAAAGCGGTCCAGGCTCTCTTCAAAACTATGCTCGCCGCCAACGGCACACTGCGGGATACTTTTAACGTAAATCTCGGCCGCAAATTCTTCGGCGCCGTGCACGAGTCGTTCGGCGGTGACCTGCGGATCGCGATCTCGGCCGGATCGCGTTTTGACGAAGCGGTGGCAAAGGACTTTCACAGACTGGGTTTCACCATCCTGCAGGGTTACGGTCTGACAGAAACGTCGGGTGCCGCTACCGCCACGTATGAGGACGATAATCGCGTGGGTTCGGTCGGAAAGCCGATGCATGGCATCGAGATCAAGATAGCCGACCCGGACGCCGAGGGCGTCGGTGAGGTATTGATACGCGGGGCGATGGTATTTGCAGGCTATTACAAGAACCCGCAGGCGACCGCCGAAGCCTTTACCGAAGATGGATGGTTCCGATCGGGCGACCTCGGCAAACTAGACAAGGACGGCCACCTCTATATCGTCGGCCGCGGCAAGGATGTCATCGTTTTGCCGTCGGGCAAAAACGTTCACCCCGAGGACCTCGAGGTACATTACCTAAAATGCCCACTCGTCGCAGAGCTCGCTGTGATCGGCGTGGCCGACGAAAGCGAGGCCCGGGCCGGTGCCGAAAAGCTCGCGGCCGTAGTGGTGCCCGACTTTGACTACCTCAAACAGGCCAGGATCGCCAATTCCAAGGAAGCGATCCGTCACGAACTCGACTCGCTCGGGCGCGACCTGCCGGAATATCAGCGCGTTCGCGATTATATGATCCGAGTTGAACCGCTTCCGCGAACGGCGACCCGCAAGATCAAGCGGTTTCAGCTCAAAAAGGAGATCGAGTCCGGCATCATCGCGGCCGAGACAAAGGAAACTAAGGCGTGGGAATTTTCGCCGGAGGACAAAGCGCTTCTCGATAGCGGCACTGCGCGGTCGGTGATCGCGGCGATCCGCCAAAATTCGAAGGAGGCCGATATCGTTCATCCGGAAATGAACCTCGAGATCGACCTCGGGCTTGACAGCCTGGCCCGTGCCGAGGCGTTCGCGGCACTCGAACAGGCATTCAATACCGAATTCGAGGGCGACGAGGCCGCCACTGCCTTGACCGTGCGACAGGTCATCGACCTTGTCAATAAACATGGCGGGGCCGAGATGGAAGGGGTCTCAGTTGACCTTAACTGGAACAAGATCGTCAATGACGCCGACGACAATCTCCCGGAAGTTCGGGCCGTGCTAAAGGACCGGCCGCTGTTCGCGGGTTTTGCATTTGTTGTCTATAAATGTTTTAACCTCTTTTGCCGGGTCTTCATGCTGCTTGAGGTCAAAGGTATGAGCGAGCTTCGTGATATAAAGCGGCCGTTCATCATCTGCCCCAATCATCAGAGCTTTTTGGATCCGTTCGTTATTTGCTCAAATTATCCGTACGCTTTGTTTCGCAATATCTTTCACGTCGGGGCGAGCGAATTCTTTGCCAACTCGTTCATGCGCTTTGTCGCCAAGATGCTCAACGTCGTTCCGGTCAACCCGGATACCGAACTGATGCGAGCGATGAAGGCTGGCGCGATCGGCCTTAAGAATGGCAAGGTTCTGAATATTTACCCGGAGGGTGAGCGGGCTTTTGACGGTGAATTGCACGGATTTAAGAAGGGTGCCGCGATCCTCTCAACCGAACTCAACATGCCTATCGTTCCGATCGCGATCGACGGCCTTTACAAGGTATGGCCGCGAAATTCGTGGCGGATCCGACCGGCGAAGGTCAAGATCGCGGTCGGCAAGCCGATCATCGCCAGCGAGATCATCGCCGCCAAAGCATCGCCCGGCGACGACAATTATGCCGTCGTAACCGACCACCTCAAGCAGACCATTGCAGAAATGATCGACGAAATGCGGGGTTGATCGACACTGCAAAAATCACAACGAACCGCCGACGATCGTTCGGCGGTTCGTTCTCTTTTGGGTGCGATCATTTGCCCGCATTGCTCCAGGCGGTCACGACGAACTTGTACTCGGCGTCGCCTGTGTTTTGGACACGCAGTTTCCACGTGCCCGCGGTGACCTGCCTGTCGCAGAAGATCGACCTGAACCACCCGCGTGATTCGGGCGAGCCGGTCATGTTCTTACCGACGACATTTCCAGTACCGTCGATGAGCGTTGCCGAAACCTTTGGATCCGACATAAAGGTCACGCCGAAATTTGCCGCTGCCTCGACCGGTATCTCTATTTCCGCCGACTGTCCGGCGGCGAGCGTCAATGCCTTGGCAAACGGATCTCCGCCGATCACGGGTTCCCATTCGGCGGACGGGCCGGATCGCAGGAACTCGAGGGGAACAACGCTGCTCTCGCTGACGGCGGGCTCGAATGCCGCAATGCCGGCGGGCACAGTCGGAGCCTCGGGATAATGCTCGCCTCGGGGGCCGATCGCCAGACGCGGTTTGACGAACGATGAAAAGTCGGCGGTTCCGGTCAGATCCGTGTGAATGCTCTTGGACTCGGCGTTGTCGGCGATCACCCATTTCGCCGACGGCACCGGAACGACGCCGTCGTTCCATACGATGGTTTTACACATCGTCGGCAGCGGATTGCCCGCAAGTACCGAAAAACGGACTCCCTTTCGAGCGGTATTTATCCGATTGAAGCCGGCAACATAGTCCTGCCTCAGCTGTCTGACCGCCTCAACGTTGTTTCCGGTCAATTCGAACGCCAGGTTCATCACGTCGGCACATGGGCTGCCCATATTTGGGGTACCGAGCATGACCAGATGAGCGACCTTCGGCCGGCCATCCGGCAAGTTGCCCTCCATGATCTGCGCGATGTAGTATCGCGAGATCAGCCCGCCCATCGAGTGGGCGACAATGTCCACATGCCACGCGTTACGGTCTTCCTGAGAGTACTTGATGTAGCTCTCGAGCTGGCGGGCATTTTCGGCGATCGAATTGGTCGGCTGTGTCGAGAGAAAGCTGCCGCCCGTATTCATTACGCCCTTCTCAGGCCTCTCGCCGACCGGAAACGCCTTCCAGTCGTAAGAATGAGATGTGGTCAGGATATTCTGCCACGTCTCCCACGCGTGCCAGTTGCTCCACAGTCCGTGAACGAGTATCAGCGGCTTCGGCGCGATCTTGATGTTTCGCGTCTCGTCATCCACGAGTTTGTTCTTCTCCCACAGTTCCGCCTTGATCCGCTGCACCAGCCGCGGCCGGCCATCATCAAACCAAGCGAATCCGCTGGTATCCCAAAGCACTTCGACCTCGCGTTCTTCGCCGGGATCGAGCCGGACGTTCACCGTGCTGTCTTTGATCGGGTAGTCAGGCCGCGCGCCGTCCCATTTGTCGCCCTTATAGGTTTCTTTTACGGCAAGCTCGGCCTCTCGCGATTCGCCCGATGCGTTCAGCACCTTTGCCTTGATCTTGACCCAGTTGCCGTCGATCGTGCCCTTTTGCTCGACGACCTCCTGCCAATCGTCCCAGTTCGGAAACTTCATATCCTCAAACTTGAGATCGGTGATCCGCAGCGGAGCTCCGCACTTCTCCAGATTCCAGACGATGGTTTCGGTCATTCCGGCAAATGTTCGGCTATAACTTCCCGACAGTTGATTCGGGTTTCCCGGATCGACCCGGTTCGAACCGTCACTCGTCAGCGAGTTGCCGTCAACGCTCGTTTCGGACTCGGGCATTGACATCTCTTTGCCTTCCTTCGGCGTACATTGACCGCTGAAGGAAGATGACTGGCTGCCCTTGATCTTGCCCCTGATCTGCGGCAACCCGACGCTGACCGAATACGTGCCGTCATCATTGACACCGACCGTCACATTGGCCGGAACGCCTGCCTGGCTCGCCGAAGCCTCGGACTTCGAGGTCGATGTACCGCGCATGTCCCGCCAGGTCTTTCCGCGATCGCATGAGTTCTTTTCCACCGCATCAACCTTTTCGATCGACGAGAAAGAGTGGTTGATGGTCGCACGGCCCTCGCTCGTGCCGTTCTTTTCGGGACTCTCGATGACAGCGACCTGAGCCTTGTAATCGTATTTCATTTGCCAGTCGCGGGTGTCGTGGCCGCGGCCGGAGACGCGTTCGACCCGTTTATTGTCATTTTGCGACTGCGTGCGTGTATAGGTAATGCTGCCGGTCCACGCACCGGAACATTTCGGGGCGGCCGCCGGTGCCTTATTTGACGCGGTGGACTTTCCGGATGGCCTTCGCTGCCCCCAGATGCCGATCGACGGCGCGATGGCGGCCGCCAAAACCACAAAACTCACCACTCTTCGGACAAATGCAAAATACATAACTTCCATATGAGATCTCCGGGGCAGCAAAGTGCTTCCCTGTGTTTTGTAGGGCGTTAACGGGCGAGCAAAAGTATCAACAGCGCAAAAAAAGACGCCTCGCAAGGCGTCTTTGATGAACCCTTCGTCCTGACCAAGCTATTTAAGGTCGGCTATCTCCGACGAACCGTAGCCTTCGCACAGGACAAATTTGCCGCTCGTGTATTTCTGGACATTTGCGATAATGTGTTTGTCCGCCCACTCCAAAGGCATCGGTTTTTCGATCTCGCCGATACCACTGATCGCCTTAGCGTATTTGTTGTAGTCGGCAAGTTCGGAATCATCATCGACCAGAACCAATTGCGTGTCGGGCTCCTGATCATGCAGTTTTTGTGCTAGCTCGATCAGCTCTTCTTTCTTCAGCCCGGACGGGATCTTGAAATAGGCGAATTTGATGCCCTTTATCGAATAACTGTCTAGCTTGGCAGTCTTGTCAGACGACTTTGTTTTTGCGTCGGCCGCCGGCTTGGCTTCGTTGGTGGGTTTGTCGCTGCCCTTGTTGGAGTTACCTATCTCGCCGCAGGCAATGCCCGAAATGATCACGAGTGCGGCAGACAAAAGCAAGCTCAAATAATTTTTGTTCATCGCAGTTTACTCCGTTGGATTTCAGGATATCACAACTCGCGAACTCCGGTTCTTAACAAAACGGGACGGCCGATAAGGGCCGTCCCATCAATGCGAAAACGCAGTTAGAAATAAACTACTTCTTCGGCGTTTCCTTCGCTGCCGGCTTGGTCTCCTTTTCAGGCTCGGCCGCCTTCAGGTCCGTCGGTTTCTGCACCTTGGCATCCTTGGCGTCCTTGCTCTCCTTGTTGTCGACAGGAGGTGCGACCGTCGGAGCGTTGACCGGCGTCGTCGGCTGCACGGGCAGCGGGGTAGCGACCGGTTTGTTTTCCGGCTTGTTCGGTGTCGTGTTGGTCGCTGCACTGCCGCATGCTCCAACAAAAGCGGTGCTGACCGCCAAAACTGTCGATAAAATAATTGTGCTTCTCATTTCTTACCTCTAAAAGTAAATCGGAAACGGGCTCTTGCCGCCCGCGAGCTGACATCCACACAGTCAGAATGATCCGAGCCGTCTTTCCGCACCGATCGCAAGTATCACCAACGATCGATACCAACTCACATCAACACTGCGCCACGTAGAACGGATTTCGAACCCGTTCTTGCAATATTTTTTCAATTTTTTTTGCGGGTTGCAAATTCGGCAGCGATCAGCGGTGAAATGTGCAAAACTCCTTCGGCTGAGAGTCCTCGATGAATGACCTTGCCTCTTTCGTCGGGCAATTCATCGTCGCCCGCATACCGGTCAGCGGACATATCATCACGGTAATCGTGCCACGCGATCTGGACTGCGAACCGCTCTTGCCGTCCCTCTTTTCCGTCGGTCCATCCGGCGGTTCCGCACCGTCCTGCCAAGTACCAGTAAGCGGCGTCGGACTCGGCGTCGGACGCGGTTCGGCGTTCGGGTCGAGGCTCTCATCGACCGTCGGAACCATGTTACGATTCGGCAGCGTTCCAAGCAGGAAAAGCTCCACCCGACGAAACTCTGCCGGCACATCCGTCACGAATACTTCTTTCGGCGGCTCGGGCAGCGGCTCGTCATAAATGTCAGCATTGGGGTCGCTCGCCGTCTTTTTAGGCGTCGGCGTCGGTGTCGGCGTTTTCCCTGCCAGTGCGGGGTCGGCGGCGTCGATCTCGCGGATAAGCGTACCATTTCGAATATCGATCTCGGCCTTTTTGATACCACCCGGCATTGGCCAGTCGCCGTTCCATTCCGGATGCAGATTGAGAGCCTGCTGCATAAAATCGGCCCACACCGGCAAAGCTGAATCTGAGCCTTTCATTCCAAGGTCGTCGTTGTTATCGAATCCGACATACACGACGCAGACCAGCTCAGGCGTAAATCCGGCAAACCAACCGTCACGGGAGGTTCCGGTCTTACCGGCAAAGGCCGTCTTTCCGGCAACGTTTCGAAATCCCCAACTCTGCGCCGAGGCCGCCGTGCCGCGATTTATGACGTCCTTCATAATGTCGTTCATGACATAGGCGACATCCGGCCTGACGACCGTCTTGCGGTCAGGATTTTGCAGAGAGATCGTTCGGCCCTCGCCGGAGGTGATCTGTTTGATCGGCATCGGCATCACGCGGTCGCCCAGATTAGCGAACATCGTGTAGGCGGTCGCGACCTGCAGCGGCGTTGCCTCGGCCGTACCGAGCGCCATCGACGGATATGCCTTTTCGACCTTCGGAAATCCGGCCTTTGCCGCAAAATTCATCACCTTGCCGACATTCAGCTGCATTGCGAGGTCGACCGTGATGACGTTCTTGCTCTTGACCAGTGCATCGCGGAGAGTAGTTTCCTTTTTCGAAAAAACGTCGCCAAAATTTCCCGGCGTGTACGTGTCCTGATTGAATGTAAATGTCTTTTTCTCATCCCTAAAGACACTTGCCGCAGTGAATATCCGCGAGCCCGAATCATATGCCGAATTTATCGCCGCAGCGTAAACGAAAGGTTTGAACACCGAACCCGGCTGACGCATGGCGTCGGTCGCCCGGTTGAATTGGTTCTCGAGATAGTCGCGTCCGCCGACCATCGCTACTATTTCACCGGTCTTGGGTCGGATCGCAACAAGCGCTGCATTGAGACTGCCTTTCGGCTTTTTGGGAAAGTGCTTGTCGAGTGCCTCCAGACGTTTACTGACCGTTTCATATGCGACACGCTGCAGGTCAGGGTCGATCGAAGTATAAACGCGCAGATGCTGCAGGGCTTCGGGGTCACTGACGATCTTCGGCAATTCTTCGATCGCGTATTGTGAAAAGTACGGCATCCCCTGCAGGTCTTTGGTGTTCGATATCTGCCTCGGTTCGATCGCCGTTTGCTTTGATTGTGAATATTGCTGCTCGGTGATCTCTCCGGCCTCGAGCATTGATTCCAGGACCTGATTTCGGCGTTCCGTGACCTTGGCGGGATTCTTGTACGGATTATAACGATTGGGACTGCGGATGATGCCGGCGATAAATGCCGCCTCGGGCAGTGTCAATTGGGTGACGTCCTTTCCGAAGTACGCATTTGCCGCCTCACCGACACCATAGATCGACACCCCCGATTGTTGCCCCAAATAGATCTGATTAGCGTATAGAGTAAAGATCTCCTGTTTTGAAAGCCTTGTCTCCAAAATGACCGACATGTAAGCCTCGGTCAGCTTGCGCGTCAGCGTCATTTCGTTCGTCAGCAGCATGTTTTTGATCAGCTGCTGAGTTATCGACGACCCGCCCTGATTATTCAGCCGCGAATTTTCGTCAGGATCGTATCGGCGCCAAAGGGCACGGGCGATACCGCGTAAGTTCACGCCGTAATGCTCGAAAAATGCTCGGTCCTCGGTCACCGTTATCGCCTTGATCAAATGGGGCGGCAGATCGGTGAAACTTACCGACCGCCGGCGTCCGTCGCCCTCGGCGGCAATTGAACTTAGCAGTTTAGGCTCAAGTCTCGATTCCTTAACTTCAGCACCGGTGTCCTTGTCCGTCATCGAGGCGACCGACTTGCCGTCCTTTTTGAATCTGACAGCAAGAGCAGGAAATATCTTCTGCCCGTCGATCGTGCCGGTGACACCGGGCTCGATGTTGAGAATGTCATTCTCGACCCAATAGCGGCTGCGGCTCTTGTCTGCGCGGTCGTTTCGTTCGATATAACCGGCGGATTTGAGATATTGAATAAGTGATTCGGCCGAAGATGTCTCGTCGGCCCTGATGGTCTTCGGCGCAGAATATATGCCGGCGGACTGTGTGAATACGTCGCCCGAAAGCAGCTTGCGATCGATCCGGTCAGAGAACTCGAACCAGAAGTATGTTAGCGTCAGAAATGCCGTCAAAAGCCCGATCAACGCGATCGATATCGTCCACCCATTGAAGAAAAATCTGAGCACGCGCCTGAACCGCGACGGCGGCGGAGCCTTGTAAACAGACCCGCGGCGGGCACGCACCCACGACGGCGGCGGCTTCTTGGACCTGGTGCTTTTTCGCGGTGAGCTATCCTGCATTCGGGCGTTGGAAATACGGTGTAATAAGTGAGATTATCGACTTGGGCGACTGCCCTGTTCAATCATATAGGTTTTACGGCAGCCGTGTCGACCTTAATATTACGGATGACGATACCAATTCCCTCGGCATTTCAGACGATCACCGGACGCCGGCTGGCTTTTGCGGCATTTGTCGTAATTGCAATGATCATCGCCGGTGCCGTCGGATTCAGGGTGATCGAAGGCTTCAGCTGGCTTGACAGCTTTTACACGTCGGCGCAGACGGTAACGACGGTCGGGTATGGCGATCTTGCGCCAGTCACGGCAGCGGGACGCATGTTCGCCATCATGTTGATGCTCACCGGCGTCGGTACCGTACTGTATGCATTGACGGTCCTTGCCCAAGCCGTCATACAATCCGAGCTCATCGAGGCGTATAGCCTGCGGCGAAAACTAAAAGATATGGAAAAACTCGAAGGTCATTACATCGTTTGCGGTGCCGGCAGGGTCGGTCGGCGGATCATCCGAAACCTTCAGCGGCAGAATTTGCCGTTTGTGATAATCGAGAACGACGAGCGGAAGCTCTCTGACCTGGAGAGCGATGGATCGCGTTTCCTGATCGGCGACGCTACTTCTGAGGCAAATCTTCTGGCGGCCGGGGTCGAAAAGGCTCGGGGGCTGGCAACCTGCCTCGCGGATGACGCCGCAAATGTTTACGTAGTGCTGACGGCCCGCGGACTCAATCCGGGCCTGCATATCGTCGCCAGAGCCGTCGAGGAGCAGGCTGAACCGACGCTTATCCGCGCCGGGGCCAATCGCGTCGTCGCCCCGACCATCATTGGCAGCCAGTCGATGGCCCGTGCCCTGCTCAAGCCGGCAATTGCTGATTTTATGGATTCGATCGTGGCCGAGACGCTCGACCTCGTGTTCGAGGAGATCGCCATTGATTCGGCCTCGGTTTATGCCGGAAAATTATTAAAAGATACCAATCTGATGAGCGAATTGAGCTTGATAGTTGTGGCGATCCGGCGGAAGGACGGCGAACTATCATTTCATCCGAATGGCGAGACTCTGATCGATGACGGTGACCTGCTGATCGTGATCGGCAAAGCGGAATCTGTAAAGCGACTTGTAGAACTGAACAATAAATGAAAGTACTTGTAACCGGCGGCAGCGGCTATCTTGGCACGCACGTGCGTAAATTCTTTGACGCTGACGACCTCTCACGGCGAAACGGTCGAGATCTGCTGGATATCGATTCGCTTGGCGACGTCAGCAAATACGATGCGGTAATTCATATGGCTGCGCGGCTCGACCGGTCTTTCACCACTTCGGCGGCGACGTTTCAAACCAATGTTCAGGGGACGATAAATTTGCTCGAACGCGTTCGCAAGGACGCCGCCTTCGTCTTCATTTCGTCCAAGGACGTCTATGGCTGTTTTGCCGGAAACTATCAAAACGTACCCGAGACCTGCCAGACAATGTATTCGGGCCAGTCGGCTCACGAGTGGTCAAAGCTGATCGCCGAACATTACGTTGATTATTACGCCCATCAGCGAGCCTTTCGATCGTGCATCTTCCGTCTGGCAACGCCATATGCTCCGCCGTCGGTTGGCAACACGCCCAACATCATCGGCCATTTTGCGAACGCGATCAATTTGGGCGAGCGGATAAGGCTGCCGGGAAAAGGACGGCCGATCCGGGACATCCTCCATGTCGATGACCTCGCTGCTGCATGCCGGGCGTTCATTGATTCGATAATACGTCACGGTACGTACAATATCGGCGGCGGCCCAAAAAACGCTCTTTCGCTCCGAGAGATCGTCAGCCGGATGGAGGCGGTTTCCGGACTACAGGCGGTGATCGACGACGAACATCCGCTGCCGGACCCGATGCCTTACAATTATGTGACCGACCTGTCGAGGATCGATCAGGAATTGGAGTGGGAGCCGAAGATCGGCATCGACGACGGACTAAAGACGCTGTTTTGAGCCGCGAAACTTGGTCGTCCGCAATTCTGTGCCTTGTTTCTCAATATTTTCCCTGATAACTTTTGCCTGTGAAGATTCTCGTCCGCGGAACAAATTGGATCGGTGATGCCGTGATGTCGGTTCCGGCATTGCGTGAACTCCGGCGCATATTCCCCGATGATTCGATAACCCTGCACACGCGAACGTGGGCGGACGGCTTGTTCTGCGATGCTGATTTTTTGGACGAGATCGTCACTTATGACCCCGCCAAATGGCGCATCCGCGACGTGCTGGATAATTCACAGTTCTTAAAAAGGGATGATTACGATCTGGCTGTAATTTTGCCTAATTCCTTCGAGTCGGCCATGACGTCGTACCTGTCGCGAATTCCGCGTCGTATCGGGTATAACAAGGACCTTCGAGGATTGCTGCTGACCGACCCTGTCGCCGTACCGGAGTGGAAGAGCCGGCGCCACGAGGTCTTTTACTATCTGAACCTCATCAGCGAGATCGAAAAGCGGATCGTCGGACGCGACACGGTCGGTCAGTTTGTCCCGGATATCAGCATTGACGTCTCGGCCGAGCGCCGCCGTGCGGCCGCGAAAACGATCGCCGAAATGGCGGGTGGTGCTGGCGGTCCGACCATTGCGTTGGGCGTCGGATCAACAAACTCAAGGGCGAAGCGTTGGCCGGCCGACAGATACGCTCAGTTAGCCGAGAGACTGGGTACCGAACTCAATGTCTCGATCGTTCTGGTAGGTTCCGCCGATGACAGCAAGGTCGCGGCTGAGGTCGCCTCGATGGCTAATGTGAGAATCGCCGACCTTTGCGGAAGGACCACGATCGCCGAGGCGGTCGCATTGCTGTCCGAAGTCGACGTTCTTGTCTCGAATGACATGGGGCTCGCTCATATCGCACCGGCGGTCGGCACACGGACCGTTGTGATATTCGGCCCGACCGATCCGACGACAACGCGGCCATATTCTGACAATGCCGATATCGTTAAATTTGATGTAGAATGTTCGCCGTGTATGCTGCGCGACTGCCCGATCGACCACCGCTGCATGACAAATGTCTCGGTCGAAATGGTTGCCGCGAGGGTGCAGGCGGCACTCGGTCCCAAAGAAAATGAGCAATCCAACTAAACCGGCGATCTTCGTCGATCGCGACGGTACACTCATCGAAGAGGTCGATCATCTTTCGAACGTCGATGATCTGCGGCTCTACTCATACACACGCGAAGCCGTGCTAATGGCAAAGGACCATGGATACCTTGTGATCGTAGTTACAAATCAGTCCGGGATCGGCCGCTCGTATTTTGACGAGGCCGCTATGTCGTCGATCCACGAACGTATTCAGCTCGATCTGGATGGGGCGATAGATGGATTCTACTTTTGCCCGCACCTGCCCGATGCGGGTTGCGATTGCCGCAAGCCCGCCACCGGGATGATCAACGCGGCCCAAGCGGACTTTGACATAGATATGTCCGGGTCATGGATAATTGGCGACAAATCGCTGGATGTACTGACGGGGGTCAATGCGGGGATCCGCAGTGCCCTGGTACTGACCGGTTACGGCAAGGGACACCGTGAAAGATCACTGGGCCACGCTGACTTGATCGAAAACGATCTGCTGTCGGCTGTCCGGGCCATTCTGAACGAGCGATCGGGGCAAAGCTGAAAGATCGGGGGCTAACTTCGTCCGAAATCATCCTCGAGCCGGACGATATCGTCTTCGCCAAAGTAATCGCCCGTCTGGATCTCGATAAAGACGAGGACCTCGTCGTGATGAGGATTTTCGACGCGGTGCGCGGTTCCCGTAGGGATGTCGATCGCCTGGCCGCTCGCGACTAGTTTTTCCTCGCCGTTTAATGTTACTTTAGCGGTGCCGGACGTCACAAACCAATGCTCGGAACGCCGGGAATGCCGTTGATAACTTAGCCTTTTTCCGGGAAGCACTTCGATCCGTTTTGCTTTGAAATTTGGCGCTTCGTCGAGGATCGTGAAACTGCCCCACGGCCTGTTCTCGGTAACCTCTGACTCCGGGCCTTTGCTTTTGATTTCCATAATTTGTCGGCTCGATGTCCAAGAATCGCTAGTTTAACCGAAAAGCAAGTGACAGCCAATACAACCAACACTCAACGCATTCAAACGCTGATCATCGGGCGGCTGCTGGTGATCTTTTTGCTGCTCGTGACAAGCTGGATCTGGCACAGCGGCCGGCTGCAGCTCTCATTTGAGAATTTTCCGCAGGGGCTGTTTCTCGTTTTCATTATCTCGGTCGGATTGACGATCCTTTACTTCTTTCTGTTGCGGCTCAGCAAGGAGATCGCGTGGCAGGTCAGGCTCCAGTTCCTGATGGATGCCCTGCTGATAACCTGGCTGGTCTGGCGTACGGGCGATCTGACTTCGCCTTACATAACGCTCTACATCGTCCTGATCAGCGTCGGCAGCTTTTTCCTGAGACCGCTGCAAACGCTGCTTTTGGCCGTCTCGTGTGTCTTTTTGTTCACCATTCTGGCTCTGATGACCGTCAATCTGGTGCTCGAACCGTCCGGGCCGGCCCAGGCAACAAGCAAGGTCGTGCAGATCGTCAGTTTTCACATCGTTGCATTTCTAGTGGTAGGCCTGCTGGCGTCAAGGCTTAGCGAAAGGCGAAACTCGGGAGAGCAGCTTGAGGCCACCGAGAGATCGCTGGCCAGCCTCCGTGTTCTGCATGAACGGATAATTGAATCGATCCGTTCCGGACTGATCACGACCGATCTCGACGGCAACATCGTGACATTCAACTCCGCGGCAACCGAGATCACGGGGCTCACGTCCGCCGAGGCCCGCGCACGATCGGTGCACTCGGTTTTTGGCGATATCACCGAGGCGATCGAACTCTCGCTGGAGGCAGCCGAGAACGGCGAGCACGTCCCGCGTTTCGAAGCCGACCTTATTACACCCGACGGATTCGCCGTAAAAGTCGGTTACGGCGTGACGCAGTTATACTCCGAAAACAGCGAAACTGCGGGGCTGATCATTACTTTTCAGGACCTTACTGAGATCCGGTCGATGGAGGAAAGCGTCAAGCGTAAAGACCGGCTGGCAGCCGTGGGCCGGGTCGCGGCCGGACTTGCGCATGAGATCCGCAACCCGCTCGGAGCGATGCGTGGGGCGATCCAGGTTCTCGAATCGAACACCGAACGCGGCTCGATGAACGCTGAGTTGATGGAGATCATCCTTAAGGAATCTGATCGCCTGAACAGTATCATCACCAACTTTCTTAGCTATGCTCGCCCGCCGGCCGCCGAATTTGTCCAGACCGACGTCGCTGAGGTTGTCCGAGAGATGATGAAACTGCTGCGGCACAGTCCGGATGTCGAGGCCCATCACGAATTGATCGACGACTCGGGCTCCGAGTCGATAATTATGGCCGCCGATCCGGCACAGCTTCGTCAGATATTCTGGAATTTGGCCCGAAACTCCATGCAGGCGATGCCAAATGGCGGCAAACTGCGCATCGGCGTGGAAAGGATACCGAACAACCGTGTCCGGATCACCATTGAGGACACCGGCAAGGGAATGTCACCCGAACAGGTCGAACAGCTCTTTGAGCCGTTTTCTAACTCGACGTCGGGCGGAACGGGACTCGGGTTGTCCATCGTTTATCAGATCGTGCGTGACCATAACGGCGTCATCAATGTCCGCAGTCTGGAAGGTAAAGGCACGACGATCACGATCGACCTCCCGACCGGTGAGCAGAACCGTCGGGATCCGGCCGCCAAAGCCGACGATCAAACCGGCAGCGACCTGGCGCTAAATAGGTTTTTGAACGTTAATAAAAAATAACGATGCACATTCGCCTTGAACTGCGATGCCTAGATTTGTGAAAATAGCAGAATCGCACCGACGTGCTAACGGTTTCGCTTCGGCCTTTTTTATCAGGACCACAATATGGCAAATATACTGATCGTTGATGACGAACAGAGCTTCAGACAGTTGCTCAGCCTTGTCTTCGGCAACGAGGGGCACAATATTCGAACCGCGATGAACGGCCGGCAAGCCCTCGATCTCCTTGCCGAAGAGCCGTCCGACGTGATCATCTCTGACGTCAAGATGCCCGATATGGACGGCATCGAATTGCTGCGGGCCGTGCGCGAAACTCAACCCGAGATCGGCGTGGTGCTGATGACCGCGTTTGCCTCGGTCGACACCGCACGCGAGGCTTTCAAGCTCGGCGCCGATGATTTCATCACCAAGCCGTTCGATGTCGAGGAACTCAAGCTGATCATCAGCAAGACCCTCGAAAAACAGGCCCTCATCGACGAAAACCGCGCATTCAAGCGGGCTCAGCGTGACCGCGGCAGCGTCACGAACATTGTCGGTTCTTCACCAAAGATGGACGCGATCTTTCAAATGATAGAGACGGTCGCTGAGGTCCAGTCAACTGTATTGATCACCGGTGAAAGCGGTACGGGTAAGGAACTAGTCGCACGCGCGATACACGACCTTAGCCCGCGAGCCGAGAGGCCTTTCATCTCGATAAACTGCGGTGCATTTACCGAGACGCTGCTTGAGTCTGAACTGTTTGGATATATGAAAGGTTCGTTCACCGGAGCGACCGCAAACCGTAAAGGACTGTTCGAGGCGGCCCACAACGGCACGATCTTTCTGGATGAGATCGGCGAAATGTCGCCGGCGATGCAGGTCAAACTGCTTAGAGTGCTGCAGGAACGACGCGTCCGCCCGGTTGGGGCTCACGACGAGATCGCGATCGACACGCGTGTTATCGCGGCGACAAACCGCGACCTTAAGGCAATGTCCGAGGAAGGCACATTTCGTGAAGACCTGTTTTACCGTATCTCGGTGATCCCGATCAACCTCCCGCCGCTGCGCGAGCGGAAAAGCGACATTCCGGAACTGGTCGAGCATTTCATCAAGAAATTCTGCGATCAAACGGGGCGCTCTGTAACAATTGCGCCCAAGTCGATGGATCTGCTTGAACAATACGCCTGGCACGGCAACGTCCGCGAACTGGAACACACGATCGAGCGGGCCGTCGCGCTCGAGCGGGGAGAGGAGATACGCCCCGAAAGGCTGCCGGACCATATTACGAACTACAATCCTGAGCGCATCAAGTCGGAGTTTGACCTTCCGGACGATGGGATCGACCTCGCGACACATCTCGACAACCTCGAGCGGACATACGTGATGGAGGCCCTTCGTAAAACGTCGGGCAATCAGACGAAGGCGGCCGAACTCCTGAAAATGCCGGTTCGTTCCCTGCGCCATTTGCTGGACAAACACGATATCCGGTCCATTTCGGCACAAATGCGCGGTTCGGAACAGTAGTTTCGAACTTCAACGGCCGGTTCGGCGCCAAAATCTCCCAACCTTGACAATAATTGTCAGTATTTGATTGCCAAAAACTGTAAGCAACGGCGATCGAACGACCACATACCCCTATTCGCTGAAATCCCCGGCCCGCCTTAACTCCTTGCAAACACAGCGTTTAATACTTATTTTGATTCCCGTTTTAGATTTGGCACGGCTCTTGTATATGTATCTGCGGCCTGGGAAAGGTACAAAGATTTCTTAAACTTCAGGAGATTGTGAATTACAAATGAAAAATCAGAAAGGTTTCTCGCTTATCGAACTTCTTATCGTTGTGGTCATCATCGGCATCATCGCCGCGATCGCCATCCCCAACCTGCTCGCTGCTCGTCGTTCAGCTAACGAAGGTTCGGCCGTTTCGGCTAGCCGCACGCTGCACGGTGCTCAGATGACATATGCCTCGACCTATGGCAACGGCAACTACGCTGGTGCTACCTCGAACTCGATCGTTGCTTTGAGCTCGCTTGCAGGCCCGGGCCTCATCGACGGCGTCCTCGGAACCGGCACGAAGAGCGGCTACAACTTTGTTGGCGGCCAGGTTGCTTCGTCGGCTTCGGCTCCGGCACAGTTCTGGTTCTCAGCTCTTCCGGCGACCACATCGGGTGTTACCGCGACCGGCTCACGCCGCTTTGGTATCGCAACCGACGGTGTCCTGAAGGGTGACACGACCTTGACCGCTCAGTATACGGATGTCACGGCTGTCAGCAACGCTACGGCTCTGCAGAACTAACTTGATCGTTTACACCTAACTTAGACAAACGGGGAGCATCAGAAATGATGCTCCCCAGAATCGCTTCCTTAACAGTATTCCCGGTCAGTTCCCGGGGGTTATGTCCGGAAAGAGCAGTCAGTGCTTAGCCCGCGACACAGTCGATAGTTTGGCCGCAACCGCGGATCAAACTTTTTTCCACCACTAACTTCCGCAAAAGGAGATTGCATTACCAATGAAAGATCAGAAAGGTTTCTCGCTTATCGAACTTCTCATCGTTGTGGTCATCATCGGCATCATCGCCGCGATCGCCATCCCCAACCTGCTCGCTGCTCGTCGTTCAGCTAACGAAGGTTCGGCCGTTTCGGCTAGCCGCACGCTGCACGGTGCTCAGATGACATATGCCTCGACCTATGGCAACGGCAACTACGCTGGTGCTACCTCGAACTCGATCGTTGCTTTGAGCTCGCTTGCAGGCCCGGGCCTCATCGACGGCGTCCTCGGAACCGGCACGAAGAGCGGCTACAACTTTGTTGGCGGCCAGGTTGCTTCGTCGGCTTCGGCTCCGGCACAGTTCTGGTTCTCAGCTCTTCCGGCGACCACATCGGGTGTTACCGCGACCGGCTCACGCCGCTTTGGTATCGCCACCGACGGTGTTCTGAAGGGCGACACGACCTTGACCGGCCAGTATGCCGATGTCACGGCTGTCAGCAACGCTACGGCTCTGCAGAATTAATTCCGCGGCACCATTTCGACAGATCGAGGAACGCTTTTCGGCGTTCCTCTTTTTTCTATTTTGTTCGGGAACAAAGTTGACTTAACTGCGCAGCCGATAGTGGTTTGTCAATTTCGTATCTGACCTATAGTATTTGACCGTAACGATGCCCGAAACTCCATCCAGATCACGCTTTCAGCATTCCGGTTTCGACTGGCATTCGATGATCGTGGCGGTATTACTGGTGGCAATGTTGTTTCCGCTGCCGCAACCGAACGTCCAATCGAACCAACCGTGGCGAATGGAATTGCTGACCACGCTGATTCTCCTGGCGGCGATGACTTTTGGCCACTTTCGCGACCGGGCGATCTTAACAAAGATGTTTCATTTTGGGCCACGGCCGCTGTTTTGGATGTTGGTATTGTTAGCCGCGTTTACGGGCTGGGGCCTGCTATCGTCGGCTTGGGCGATGTCACCATTTTCGGCATGGCATCATACGGCGAATTGGGCTAATTATCTCCTCGCTTTTCTGTATTTAAGATATTTGATCCTGTCGGGCCGCGGGACGGCTTTTGTGATCTCGACATTTTTTTGGGTGTCGCTGATCCTCGGCTCGCTTTGCCTGCTTGATTATTTGACCTCGCCCGAGTTTGCGGCGGTCGAGGGAAATGTTCGCCTCCGTTTCTCGAAATACGCAGAGCTATTGATCACGGCTCTGCCAGTACTTTGGGTCGTTTCGCTATACGTTCGGCGAAGATCGGCCAGGGCCGCTGTCATCCTCGCCTCGGCGGTCGGCTGGCTCGGAGTAATGCTGTCGCTGAGCCGCGGAGCTTTCATTGCCGGAGTATTTGGATTCGCACTGATGTTCGGGGCGATCTTATTGATCGGGCCGGCTGTGTTTCGCAGGCACACCGCCATCGCCGCCGCGATCTGGGTTTTGATGACCGTTTCGGTCCAATTCGGCTTCTCGTTTCTGACGCCGATCCCGTCGACCGCCGATTACATCAGCGGCTCGGCCGGACAAGGACGTGAATCCTCGCTGGCCCGAGTGTTCATCTGGAAGGTGGGCGGACAGATGGCCCGCGACCATTTGTTTCAGGGTGTCGGAGCTGACAATTTCGGCGTTGCGTTCAATCACGCCCGAGCATCGTACCGTGTGCAACGGCCGGACGACCCGCCCGACGAACGTGTCGCCGACAAGACCATTGAGCGCTCCCACAATGAATATCTGCAGATCCTCGCTGAGTTGGGCATCGTCGGCTTGTTTCTTTTCGTTTCCGCGTTTACCGTATTCGGCTTCTGGTGCGCGACCGCATGGCGGCGGGCGGCAACGCTCTCGCCGATGCTTTTGGCATCATTGAGCGGAATGGCGGCTTTTCTGGTGAGCTCGGGAATTAGTTCATTCTCGTTTCGCCTCGCTCAGAACGGGATGGTGTTTTTTGCAGTGTTTGCGGTCGCGGCCGTCGAACTCACTAAAGCAGGCGGGCGCCGTCCGGTAAAAGAACAGCCGATCTCATCCAGGCGTTCCACAATGTACTTCGTCGTAGTTTCGGCATATTTGCTGTTCGCCGCCTCGACATTTGTGTTAAAGGGCACTGCCGAATACTACGTTTTGGCGGCAAACCGAGAAACGGACACCGAAACGGCCGTTGCTCTTTACCGCAAAGCTTACAGAGCCGATCCGGACTATTCCGCAACGTATTTGTTCAGTTCTGCTCGCCGATACGCCGACAAGGATCTTTCCTTGGCCGCATCGGATATTCGCTTTGCCGTCGATCGTGGTTTCGGCGTCGTTCTCACATACTGCGTACTCGCCGACGCCTATCAGCGGTCAAATGACCAGGTTTCAGCCGAGGGTGCCCTGACCGAGGCCCTGAGCATCTTTCCCCGCTCGCCTCTGCTGCGGGTGAAATATGCCATTTTTCTTTCGGACGCCGGAAGAGCCAATGAATCCGCCGTCCAATTCGCCATAGCCCGAAATATCGACATTAAACAAGCCAACGGCTGGGAATACCTGCTGAAAAACGGCAGCGTTGCCGCGTTCCTGGCCGCCCGAAATGATGCAAACATTGCACTTCCGGCCGAACTCATCCCTGAGGCTGCCGTCAGGCATTACGTTGACGAATTGCCCGAAGGAGCTAGGTGACGTCCGACCGAAATCGCTGGGAAAAAGCTTAGCCTGCTCAATGAACGCAATTGTTGGTTTGTGATAAAATTCCGCAAGGGCTGTCTTTCGGCCCTGAACTCAATTTCAGACCATCTATGCCAAACGAAGGAACAGGATTCCTGCCCCGGATCTTGACCATCGCGAAGAACGCTTTTCGTGAGGCCGTCCGCGACCGGATACTGTACAATCTGATACTTTTTGTCTTGCTTATTACCGCAAGCGCCGTTTTCCTGGGCGAACTTACCGCGGGCCAGGAATCACGGGTCATCGTAAATCTAGGCCTAAGTTCGATCCTGCTTTTCGGTGCATTCATCTCGATATTTGTCGGCGTCAGCCTGGTTTGGAAAGAGATCGAGAAGCGTACCGTTTATTCGATCTTTTCAAAACCTATCGGCCGCGGCGAATTTATCGTAGGCAAATACCTCGGGCTTTGCATGACGCTTCTTGTCAACGTGATCGTCATGGGGGCCGGAGTTTCGCTTGCGTTGGTCTATGTCGGCGGCGGGCCACTCGTCTGGAAGATCTGGGGTGCCGTAACGCTCATTTTTTTCGAGTTGACTATCATTACGGCCGTTGCGATCATGTTCTCGTCATTTTCGACGCCGGCGTTATCGGCACTTCTGACCTTTTTCGTATTTCTGATCGGCCATTTCAGTTCATCGCTGCTTGATCTTGCTACCAGCCTGGGCTCAAGGGGTGCGATCTGGTTCTTCTCGGCGATCTACTATCTGCTGCCGAATCTCGCAAATTTCAGTTTTATCGCAAACACGGCAAATGGCGACACGCCGCCGACAGCGATGATGGGCGGGGCGATCCTTTACGCACTGATCTTCGATGTCATCCTGATGGCAATAACGGTAATGATCTTTAGCCGGCGAAATTTCAAATAAATGAGATCTTCCCTGTTAAAAAGTACGATCTTGCCTCTCGCGATAATTATCGCGGGATTTGGCGGCGTGATCGGCTTGAGCGGATATCTCGACCGGATTCGGCCTGCTCTTCCGGCCGACTACGACGATAGCGACCTGACCATGAACGGCTCGCGGCTCAAGGGGTTTGCTCTCGGGTTCGAGGGGCTGATGGCTGACTGGTATTGGATGCGGTCGCTGCAGTATATCGGCGGCAAGATCATCAAGTCAAACTCCGATTTTGTGAATATTGACGACCTCAGCAACCTCAATCCACGTTTGCTATACCCGATGCTGCAGAATGCCACCGACCTCGATCCGCATTTTATTGCCGCATACAGCTATGGTGCCGTGGTTATGCCGGCGATCGATAAGGAAAAAGCGATCGAGATAGCTCAAAAAGGAATAGTCAACAACCCGTCCGAGTGGCGGCTGTATCAGTATCTGGGCTACATATATTGGAAGATCGGACGGTACGACCTCGCGGCGGACACATATGAACGCGGGGCCGGGATCAACGGTGCCCCTCCGTTCATGCGGCTGATGGCGGCAGCGATGAAAACAGAGGGCGGCAGCCGTTCGACCGCCCGAGAGATATTTCGTCAGATGTTGGCCGATTCCGACGACCCGATGGTCAAACTCACGGCCGAGCGCAGGCTGAATGAAATTGATTCGCTCGATGAGCGTGACGCGATCGACAAGGCACTTGCCGACTTTCGCGAACGAACGGGCCGCTGTGCCTACAGCCTCGCCGAGATCACGCCGAGTCTGCTGCAGGTCAAACTGCCGGCGGGCAACGAGTTCATGGTAGATCGGGCCGGCAACTTGATCGACCCGACCGAAGCCCCGTATTTGCTCGACAAGGAGAATTGCCGCGTCAAACTCGACGCTGCCCGGACCGGTTTGCCGATAAAATGATCTATGGAATACGCTGTTGAGATCCAAAATTTGACCAAGGACTACGAAACCGGGTTTTTGCGCAAAAAGCGTGTCCGCGCCCTCGACGACCTTTCGTTGAACGTTGAACCGGGACAGATATTCGGTTTTCTGGGTGGCAATGGTGCCGGCAAGACAACGACCATCAAAACGCTCATGCGGCTGCAGTTTCCGACCTCGGGGACGGCAAGGATCCTCGGCCGTGATATCAACGATGTCCAAATGCACCGCCGTATCGGCTACTGCCCCGAGAATCCCTACTTTTACGACTATTTGACGGCAACCGAACTGATGGAATACTTCGGTCAGCTTTTTGGCTATGATGCCGCGGAGCGTCGCCGAAAGTGCGAGGATCTTTTGACAGCGGTCGGCCTGCAGGAAAAGGATTGGAAACGCCAGCTCCGCAAATACTCAAAGGGCATGCTGCAGCGTGTCGGTTTGGCGCAATCGCTGATAAACGAACCCGAGATCGTCTTTATGGACGAGCCGATGAGCGGCCTCGATCCGGTCGGCCGCCGAGAGATCCGCGAACTGATCGCCGGACTTCGCGAAAAGGGCACGACCGTTTTTATGTCCACGCATATTCTCTCGGATATCGAGGCGCTGTGTGACCGGGTCGCGATATTACGCGCGGGCCGGCTTGCGGCAACTGGTGACCTGAGTGAATTGCTTTCGAATGCCGACGGATCCAAGGCTCTCGAGATCAGCGTCCAGGGAGTTTCGGCGGCGGCGGTCCGCGACGAGGTCGAATTTATTGCCGGCGCAACGATGAGTGCCAAGCCGAATGGCGTCAATATCCAGATTCTTGACGAAAACGACATCGACGCCGTTCTCAGCATCACCCGCAAGCACGGAGGCCGCCTCGCGTCGATAAACCCCGTCAAGCAATCCCTCGAAGAGCTGTTTGTAAAGGAGTCGGCTGATTAATTGTCGGCCTTGATCGCGGTCACCTTCCAGCGGATATTCGCACGATCGTCCTTTCGGTCAAAACCGTCGAGCGTCAGCGTGATCGGTATCGTCTGATCGGGACCGAGTATCGGCTGTTGGATCGGAACGACGAGTATCCGCTTTTCCCGAAGCACTTCGTTCTTTTGGGTGACGACCGCCACATTGACCTCGAGGGTCGAGATATTTCGCGTGCCCTTGTTTCGCACCTTTCCCTTAATGAACATCGACACCGTGCCGAGCCCCATCGGCGATTCGACCGTGTTTTCGTCGGTAGCGATGATGATGTCCTTGTTCAATGCGGCAAACTCAGGCGAGCCCTCGCGGTACGAGCCTTCGAGCAATTTCGTGGTCTGTTCGGCCATTGGCGGTTTGAACGACAAGAGGTATATCGCACCGCCGATCAACAAGACCCCAACTATCATCCCGACGATAAATACCGGGTTCACGCCGCGCTTTTTGCCTTCAGGTTTGAAAATGTCGTCCATATTCTGATTTTACCGCAGTGCGGGCAATTTACCACGCCGCGTCGGTGGCGTCCTT
>JAIBCA010000107.1 GCA_019694345.1 Pyrinomonadaceae bacterium
AAGGCGGCCTTTACCGCGGGAGCTCCGTAGGCTTCATCGTGATTACCCATGACAACGAACACACCATATTTCGCATGAAATCCGGACAGACACTCGGCGATCTTATCCGGTTCCATTCGCAGATTCGGGCGGCCAAGACCGTCCACCCCGACGCTTTCCGAGATATAGTCGCCTAATAGGACGACCATGTCAGGATCGAGGCTGTTTGCGGTTGCCACAATTTGTCTGATCTTGTCTTCGTCTCCACCGTTCGATCCGCCGTGGATGTCAGAGATCGCGACGATACGCAAACCGTCAAATGCGGGGTTCCAGTCTTTGATCTGCAGCTCGTTGCTGTTTACCACCAGCCGTGACGGCTCAATAAAATACGAATATCCAAGAAAACCGAAAAACGCCGCGCCGACCAAGGCGTAGATATATACGAATTTCGTGATCCAGTTTCGCATTTTCTCTTGCTCTGGTTTGGGAATGTGATCAGCCGAAGTATTCGCCCCAACGTCCGTCGACCATGTTTACGATGTCCTCACGAGGTTCAACAACGGCTGGATACCATGGCTTCATCCGGGCGTCGATGACGATCGGGCCAGTGTAGCCGATGTGATTTTTGCGCATTGTCGCTTCTTTCGCGTAGATGTCCGATGCCGGATCGAACCGCGTCCACGTCGCCCAAAGAAACTTTTCAGTCGAACGCGCGAACTCGACACTGTCATGAACGATCACCATTTGCCATTCGTCGAACCTTCCGGACTTTGCGATGCGTTCTGCAAGGCTGTTGTCACTTTCGTATGCGACGCCTTCGACGACTAGGCAACCGCCACAATACGGGACGGCTGCGTTCACCCCTTGCGGAAGTTCGCCGCGGAAATCGCGTAGGAGATCCCTCTTCGCCTCTCCCGTGCCCATCATCAGTGCCTTGCTGCCTAAATTGACCTTTCCGCTGGCATAGTCCAGCGTATCAAACGCAGTTTGGCTGAAAATGTGGAGATCGCGGTGCCAGTCGACGCGGGCAAGTATGTGCTCGAAAAGGGTCCTGAAATCCCTCAGGTCCTGCGGATTGTCCGTAAGGAGGAGAAATTTCGTCAGGGTCAATTGCCCTTCGCCGAGTATACGGAACCCGGCTGACAGCCCTTCGCGACCGTAGCGTTCGCGAACGACGGCCGCCGCCAGCGAATGAAACCCGGTTTCCCCGTAACTCCAAAGGTCCCGAACCGCGGGCATAACGAGCGGAAACAGCGGCGATAGCAATTCCTGGAGATAATCGCCGATAAAGAAATCCTCTTGCCTCGGCTTGCCGACGACCGTCGCCGGATAGATCGCGTCTTTGCGGTGAAAAACGGCGTCCGCACGAAATACCGGATAGTCGTGCGTAAGCGAATAATAGCCGTAATGGTCGCCAAACGGACCTTCGGGACGCCTCTCACGTGGAGCCACAGTTCCGCAGATGGCAAATTCAGCTTCGGCTATCAACCGATGACACTCGGGACCAAGCGGATTTGGCGTGGTCTCGATCTTGCCGTCTGCGAGCAAGGAAGCGAGCATTAGTTCCGGCAAGCCTTCAGGAAGCGGAGCGATCGCCGAAAGGATCATCGCAGGGGCTCCACCGAGAAAGATGGTTAAAGGGAGCGGCCTATTTTGCTGCTCGGCCTCAAAATAATGAAATCCTCCGCCCTTACCGATCTGCCAATGAATGCCGGTCGTTTGCTTGTCGTACCGCTGTATTCGATACATTCCCAAATTGTGTTTTCCGTCAACCGGACTTTCCGAATAAACAAGCGGGAGCGTGACGAAATGGCCACCATCCTCATGCCAAAGCTGCAGCAAAGGCAGTTTCTCAAGATCAACGCTCGATTGCCTCGCCCCGAGAACCGGGGCATTTAGTGTCGATCTGGTACCGAGTCTCGCTGCCGACATGGCGAGGTCGCGAAACTCCCAGAGCTTTGAAAGTCTTGGCGGTAAGAGCTCTTCGGCCGCACGAACGGCTCGCTTGACGAATTCGAGCGGCTTTTTGCCGAACGCCAGGTCGATCCGGCGTCTGGTGCCGAAGAGATTTGTTACGACAGGAAAGTCCGAGCCTTTGACGTTGGTAAAGAGCAACGCCTTGCCCTGTTGGTCGATGACGCGCCGGTGTATTTCAGCGATCTCAAGATATGGGTCAACCGCCGCCGAAACCTCGACGATCTCATCTTCGCGGCGAAGCGAATCAATGAATGAACGCAAATCCCTGTGCATATAACGAAGGTGCTTCCCATTAGACGAAAAGCACCGATCCTCTACACCGCAAATCTAACAGCTTCGGCGAAGAATGCGTAACGCTTGGGCGATAAATTCGCCAAATTTACTTACTTAGGCCTTCTTTGCTCAGGTCCAGATCCGAAGCCTTAACGACCTTAATATTCACCCCGGCAAATCGTCTGGCCATGTCTTCTTTAAACTTCGAGTAATCACCGACGATTATAATGTCTCCGCCATTGAGGTGTTGAGCAGCAAATTCGCGGATCTCGGCGGCGGTTACGGACTGAACGTTCTTGATGTAGGAATTGAGTTCATTGGGACTGAGCCAGAAATCGAACAGGTCAGACACGCCGTTGATCAAACTCGAATTCGTTTCAAGTCCGCGGCCAAAATCTCCGATCAGGGCCGCCTGCCGAGGAGCGATATCGTTCCGGGTCGCCTCCGATCCACCAAGACGGCGCAATTCGTTCAACACCAATTCCGCGACTTCCGGCGCCGATTCATTCTTTGTTTGGGTTCGGGTGGAAAACCGTGAATCATATGCTCGCCACGTAATGGCACTTCCGGCGCCGTAGCTGAGCCCTCGCTTGATCCGGATCTCTTGATTCAATCTCGAGGAATACCCGCCACCCAACAATGAATTCATAACGACACCAGGGAAATAATCCTTACTGATGGCTGCACTGTTTCCGGCCCACTTAACGCGTCCGGCAAACTGCAGTTGTTTGGCAAACGACACGGCGGCCTGGCCGGAATCCGGCATATCTACGACGAGTATACTTCGTACCAGTGGTTGGTCGCGATCGGCATCTTTTCTTTTCTGAGCAGATCCCGCAGTCTCGGTCAGCTCTATACGACCGCTATTGAGCATCGTCGGTCTGGGCTTCCAGTTTCCAAAATGCAATTTTGCGAGAGCTACGGCTTGAGCGGTCGATATATCGCCTACGAATACCAGTGTTGATCCTTTGGGCGTAATGTGATTCCGATAGAAATCCATAATATCGCTTCGTTTCATGGATTTTAGGCTTTCGGGCGTCCCGCTTGCCGGATTGCCATTGAAGCTGTAAACCGTTGCCACGTAGTTGGCCAGGAAACTTGGCTGTTTGAGGTTGTACGCCAATTCATCGATCGCCTGCGACTGGGCCAGTTTGATCTCATTCGCCGGGAAAGTGGCATTGCGTATCACATCGGCAAAGATCGGCATTGCCTGACCGATCTTATCCGAGGTGACGCTAAGCGTTACGCTCGACGAATCAAGCCCGACCGCCGTCGAAATATCGGCACCGAGGAACTCAATGTCATTTGCTACCCTCGTGGCCGAGCGAGTCGCCGTTCCTTTTGTCAGCAGGCCTGTTGTCATCTTGACTAGGCCGGCGGTTTCGAGCTCTTCGGACGTAACGCCCGAACCAAACGTCATTTTTACCGATACAAGCGGTGTTCCGCGTCTTTCGACCACAGCGACCGTGATACCATTCGGCAGTTTTGTCTCTTTGACAGCCGGAATAGTGACCGATCGCGGCTCCGATGGTAACGGCGGCGTTTCCTGAGCAAGCAAATTCACAACAGAGGCACACAAAACACAGAAGAATACAAAATGGCCGGTTATCTTATGCATTATTTTGCACCCCCGTCATTTGAGTAATAGATCACTACACGGTTGGTATCGGTAAAGTATTTTTTCATTACACGCCGGACGTCGTCAGCCGTCACTGCCTGGAGCCGCGTGACGATGGTGTTTACCGAACGCGGATCGCCTTGATAAGCGATGCTCCGTTCGATCGCGATCGCCTTTCCGTCATTGTCCTCAAGGCTCTCGACAGCGTCGGCAATAAGTTGATTCTTCGCCTTTGTGATCTCCTTGAGCGTTACGCCGCGGATTTGAATCAGTTTGAGTTCGGCAAGGAGCGACTTTTCAAGCGCCGTTGCGGTCTTTCCCTCACTCGCGATGGCAAGAAAATACAAAAGTCCGCCGTCAACCTTATTGTCGAGATTGAATGACGCTTCCTGTGCGATCTGCTGCTTGTAAACCAGGCTCTGATACAAACGCGAACTCTCGCCGCCGCTCAGGATCTTACTCGCGACCTGCAACGCCGCAATATCAGGGTCGTTCGATCGCGGCCCGAGATATGTGATCGCCACCGCGGGAAACGGTACGTTCGGGGCGGTCTTTTCGAAACGCACCTCCTTAGTGCGGGACGGCTCTTTGACAGTCACTCTCGGGATCGCGGACCCCGGACGTTTGATCCGCCCGAAATACTTGTCGGTCCAAGCGTCGAACTTTGCCTGTTCAAAATCACCCACGACGATCAGGTAGGCGTTGTCAGGCCGGTAATACAGCTCGTAAAACGACTTCGCGTCGGCCGGCGTCGCTGCATTGAGTTGATCGAGATCGCCGATGACTCCACGTTTGTAGGGATGCGTTGTATACGACAGGCTGGAAATGTACTCGAAAAAGCGGCCGTACGGCTGGGCAAGGACGCTCTGACGAAACTCCTC
>JAIBCA010000149.1 GCA_019694345.1 Pyrinomonadaceae bacterium
AGGATGCAGCCGCACGGCTTTTCGAGGGCGCGGACCTGAACATCGCCGAGGCGATGGACGACGCGTCTGACCTCGAGTTTCAGCCGATGGACCTCAAGCCGAAGATCAAGATCGACCTCAAAATAAAACAGACCCAGGCAAACGCTCATAATGTCGTCGGCTATATCGAAGGCTCCGATCCCGTGCTGAAACGCGAAGCGGTCATCTTTACCGCGCATTACGACGGATTTGGGCTGCTGAATGGCAAGATCTACAACGGGGCGGCCGACAATGCGATCGGCAACGGTGAGATGCTCGCCGTTGCAGAGGCGTTCTCTAAACTGAAGGTCAAGCCAAGGCGTTCGCTGATCTTTCTGTCCACTACGGCCGAGGAGTACGGACTCATCGGTGGACGGTACTATGCGGCCAACCCGACCTGGGATATCACCAGGATCGCGGCCGACCTCAACCTTGACGGTATCGGCACCGAGATCATGGGGCCGATCAAGGACATGATCGCATTTGGTGCTGACTATTCGACGCTCGGCCCGATGTTCAACGACGTCGCCAGGTCCTACAACATCACCCCAATGGAGGACCCGCTCCCCGAACAAGGCATTTTTGGGCGTTCGGATCACTATCCGTTTGTGCTTCGCGGTGTGCCCGCCCTGATGCTGGTGGGCTCGCCTGAGGCAACCAAGGAGGGTTTCGTTAAGCGATTCAATGCGTTTGAAGAGGCCAAATATCACGAGCCGACCGACGACGTTTACAACGATTGGTACTGGCAGGGAGCAAAAACGGTTTCAGACATGATGGGGATCCTCGGGTACCGTATCGCTCAGGCGGACAAGATGCCGGCGTTCACCAGGGGTAATAAGTACTCAGGCCTCAAGCGCGGCGACAATATGCCGGAGCAGTGATACAGCGGCCCGCGGTTTGTAAGCAGGCCGCGGGCCGATCATCATAACTGCATCGTCCGGGAACACCTGTATGACGGGTGTTCCCATTTTTTCTTTTCCGGTGCCCGATCGTTGGCGGAAACACGGCGAATTCACCCCGTACGGCCAACGCGACTTTGTCTGACCCGAATGCACGTCACCTTAGACCTGCATACTCAAAACGACGGTCGCCGAGAATACGCTCGCGCCTAAACACTACAATCAATGAATAATTCGCGGCCCCACCGTAAACTGTATTACAAACGTACTCGCCAATAGCTCAGAGCATCTCTTCGGAGCCGCTCGATCTATTTGTGCCTCGAAATAATAGGGATTAGGAATTACTCCTTGGCAACCACAGTATCATAAAGCCCATAGTGCGAGAGACCTTCGTGGCTTTCTATTCCCGTGTAATGTAATGAGGCGTCTTCGTAACGACGGAAGGCGAAGACTGCAGCATTCATCTGTTCGGTATTGAAAACGCGCAGCCGCACGAGTAGCTGAAAATCTTTCACTGTCAGGCCCGTTACCGTCTGGAACAGATCGGGCTCGATCTTAGTGATGACATCCTGCAGCGTGTTCTCGCGGTAATCAGTTAAGTACATAAAGGCCGGAATGCGTGTCGCAAATTTGATGAGCTTTTCCTGAACCTTTTTACGAAGTGATTTGTATTCCTTTTCTTCGTCCGTGAGTTCTTTCTTGTCGTTCTTCGAAAGTTCGCCATCCTTGGCCTTTTTCTTTAAATCTTTTACCTTTTCGCTTTTATTGATGATCGTTTCGATGATGTTATCGCCGAGTGCTCGCCATCCCTCGATTTTTTCTACGGCCTCCATAGCCTGGGGATCGTCAAATATGCGCCTGAGCGTGTCGTTATCGACGTTTACAAGCACCGCACTTTCCCATTTACGCGCCAAGAGCGTTGCCGAGGTTCCGGCCATCGCGATGTCGAGGATTCCGCCCGCGTCGATCTGCGTCATGTTCGCGCCATCGTATGCGAGCACTGGAAGGAATGAGACGAGGTCCTTTACGGCGTTCTCCGGGTTTGGTTCGTTGGGCGAAAGGCCAATGCCATAATCTGAAAGCTGGCGGAGCGCTCGTGTCGGAGCAAAATCAAAGACGAAACAGATAGGCTTTAGTATTTCCTCTTCATTCGGGTCATCGCCGTTCGGATTTTTGATCGACCACGGCGACTGAACGCGGAAGGCGGCCTGAAAGTAAGTTTCGGGCGATTTCAAGTTTCGAAGCATGAGGATGGACGACCATTGCGGTATCGTTACGCCGGTTGTGAGCTTGCCGCACGAAAGCGTGATCGTTTTTGTGTCGAATCCGCTGCCGATCGCCTTACGCACGGGCGGCAGAGCGTCGAGGCCTATGCCCGCCGATGCTCCTGCGGAGACTATCACCTCATAATCGTGCCAAAACGTGTTCTGCTTTTCGGCCAATAGATTCGCCATCGCATGGCATGCCGCGACGTTAGGCATGAACCAAAACGAGTGCTGCAGGTACGGCAGCAGCCGCACATCGGAATACGGAAACGGCGGACGCGTACCAGTCTTTAGAAACTCCACTGCACGCGGCATATAGCCGCCGCGAATGATATCGAGCCATTTCTGCACGTCGCTCTTGTGCTTGAAATGGGCAAGCTCGCCCAAGCCCGAAGCCTCAAAAAATGCGTTCAGGTCGAACTCGTCAAACTCCCCGGCGCTTGCGATGGCCAGAAGCTCGTCGGGCATTTGATAGGTCAAAAGGCGCATTTGCGGCAAAGCGCCGTACGGGTTCCGTTTGCCTGGATTCTTTTCTGCAAACTCTTCTTTCGCCCGCTGTTCGTCGGTGTATGTCCAGTTAAATATTTGTTCCTCGATAAATTCGCCAGTGGAGAGGGCACGGAACGGCGTGCCGGAAAGATAAAGGTACGCCTTTGTAGTTATCGGCAGGAAATCAATTTCTTTTTCTGATAGTTCGCTGAGATCTTCGTTAACGTCCTCTAGTCCGGCTCCGTATTCGAGTTTGGCTTCCTTTTTCGCGATAGCTTCTTCCTCACCCTCGAACAGCTCCTTTGCTGTGTCACGCCATGCGCCAAAGTGGTATTCGTCAAAGACGACCAAGTCCCAGTTTACGGTGTGAAGCCATTCATTCTTGGCCTTGATATTGCCGAAAAGATCGGTGCCGAGAAGGTCTTGGAATGATCCGAAGTAGACGACAGGCTTTGAAGCCTTGATGTCGGTCGGGTCCATGTCCGAGTTTCGGGAAAGGTACTGCCACCCGTCAAAGTCCACGTGCGATTCCAGGTCTGTCCGCCATGCATCTTCGACGGCGGGTTTGAACGTCACGACCAGCACGCGTTTTGCCCCGAGCTTTTTGGCAAGCTGATACGCAGTGAAGGTCTTTCCGAAGCGCATCTTCGCGTTCCAGAGGAAACGCGGGACGGCGTGCATGTCCTCTTTCCAGATCGAGTGAAAATAGGCGTGTGTCTTGTTTACCGCATCCATCTGTTCGGCACGCATCGGGAAGGTTTCGTGATGTGTGCCGGTAAATTTCTGACCGGTGCGAAGCTCGGTCAGCACCGTCTTAACATCCGCGACCGTGCACCGCATCCACTCCAGTTCGTGGTTCTCGAACGTCTTGGCTTTCAACGCCGCACGTACTTCGTGGTCCGTGATCACCGTCCCGTCATCCCGCTCGGCCGATTCGTCCAGCTCGATCTTGTAATTTTTGATCGCCGCCGTCTTAAGCTGCTCGCCGATCCGCTGCTTCACATCACGCGTCGTTTGGCCCACCTTGAGCAGGCCTTTGTGCGCATCGTCCGCGATCGAATAGGCGTAGATCCGCGGGCGGACTTCGGGTTTGGGGGAGAGAATTTCTTCGATAGTCTTACTCATTTCTTGAGCTTCTTCTTTTCCGGCGTCGGCGGCAGAAAATTGTCGCCCGTTACGACCTTCTTACCTGTTTCCGTCTCAAAGTCGGTCCGTGCCCGTTTTGCCACACGCCCGCCTTTGCGTCCGGCTTCCGCGTTTTGGGGCATCCCGTCGGCACGGTCGCGTTCTGCGATCTGGCGGGTGGTCAGTTCAGCGAGAGCTGTAAAGATCAGTTCCGCCTCGCTCATGTGGTCACGAAGATTTTGAGTCTTCAGTCCTTTTAGGTTCTTGTGTTGTTTTACGGTCAGATCGGTCCATTCCTGATGGATGATGTTTGTGAGGATGGCGTATTCATCGCCTTTTATGCCGTGATCTTTCCAGTAATCGGTCAGCTTGTTGCGGGTGTCCTGGCCGGTCATTCGCTGCTGGATCCATTTCTCGCTCCGGCCCTGCTGCTGCCAGTATTCGCGTGCACGGTCGAGTGAACGGGCCGGATCCTGCATATCCTGAATTCGCTCATATCCGACCTTTGCCAGCCATTGTTTGAACGGCTCTGCTTTCGGTGAGGGAATGGACTGGATGAGCCGCAAAAGCTGCTCTACATCCGCAACGTCAGTCTGGCGCATTTTGCCGTCCGCTGCTTTCATTTTCAAAGCGTTACAATTTGTAACGGTTTCATTTCCTTCATTCGCAAGGCGTTTCTTCAGAACACGCCAATAGACTTGTGGGTTTACGCTGTCCGACAAAACCGCCATCACATCGACAATTGCAAAAAGCCACTTCTCGGACGTTTCGTCGTACACACGCCTTACCTTTTTCGTCTCAAAGACAGCGATAGAATCTTTCATAAGCTAGAACTGCTCAGTCGTCGACAAACTGTCGACAACCTGTCGACGGTTCGATCCGCATTCCGCACTCCGCAAATTGCCCGGCGCCTCGTCCGCGAT
>JAIBCA010000026.1 GCA_019694345.1 Pyrinomonadaceae bacterium
TCAGCCGTGACTTTGTCGAACGCGCTAATTTCCGTGTCGATCTCGGCAAATTTCAGAAGGAATTGCTCCGCTCTGAACGCCGCACGGCCGGTCGCCTCGACAGCCGGTTTAAGGGCATCGACCGCGACGCCGTCGGCGACACGCCCGACTCGGACCCGAGCATGAACGCCATTCGCCCGCCATATACGGCCGCATTCAACGCTTACGTCCGCGGCGAGCTTGGCTTCAGGACCGACACCGAATATTACATCCTCGGCGGCGGCATCTCGAGCCCGTGGAACTGGAACGTGGCCAATGGCTACGCCGACACGAGCATCAGCATGAAGGACGCGATGGCCAAAAATCCATATATGCGTATATTTATGGCTCAGGGCTATTATGATATGGCGACGCCGTTCTATGCCGCCGAATATACACTCTCGGCAATGAACCTCGACCCCTCGCTGCGAAAGAACGTCAGTATCGCCTATTACGAATCGGGCCATATGATGTACATTGAAAAGAACTCGCTGGCCAAGCTCAAGGCCGATGCAGCGGCATTTATCACTAATTCGATTCGTAGGTAGTATCGTGAATTTTACGGCAAACCAATTCGCCGAATTCGGGCTCAAATGCCCGGCAGTAACAAATCAATTCTGGAGAAGATCGATCAAATGAAGTCAATTATCCGTTACGCGGCACTCGCCGCGGTCATTTTGTCAGTCGGTGTCACATCAACCTTCGCTCAACGGGCAAAGCCCAAGGCTCCCGCTTCGAATACCCCCGATTACACCATCGACGCTCTCAAGGTGATGAGCTACAGTTCGACCAGCGGACAGCTCGAGGACGTATTCCCAGAGGGTGGCGAGCCCCGCAGTTTTTTTAACGACCTGGACACCTCGCTGTTCATTTGGGTTTTTGTCCATGGCGAAAAAGGCACGTTTGAGGCCGGACGAATGGCGAATGTGGTAGTTACCGAGGGCAAAAAGGTAGTTGCGAGCCGAAATGTCCAGATCGGCATCCCAAACGAGGACGGAATATACGTCGTGCCCGTCTTTGTTTATGGCCCGCTTTGTAGTGATGTCAAGATCACGGCCAAGCTGACGGGCCAGAAGACCGCCTCGCTCAAGACACAAAAGGTCTCATTCCTTTGTGGCGAATAGAGGTAGAAACAAGACCGGTAGGGAGTGTGCATCATAGTCAACACAGCTATTTATCACGGCCGATAGTGTGCTAGTGTCACAGATAGAAGGTAGATTTCGTCACAATGCAAGGCACACTCCCTACCGGTCGTGTTTCCGCCTTAATGCTCCGTTTTCCCGGCGATCAGATCGACAGCGTGCCGCAGTACCGGCCGGATCACCTCAAAACATTCTTCGACACCCTTTGGCGAGCCGGGCAAATTAACGATCAGCGATCGGCCGCGAATGCCGCAAACACCGCGTGAAAGCATCGCCATCGGATGCCTTGAGGCCGTGTCGCGACGCATCGCTTCGGCCATTCCCGGAGCCTCGCGCTCGATCACAGCCCGTGTCGCTTCCGGCGTATTGTCCCTCGGCGCAAAACCCGTCCCGCCGGTCGTGATGATCAGGTTTGCATCGCCGTCCGAAAGCGAACGAAGTGCGGCCTCGATCTCAACTCGATCATCGGAAACGATCAGTCTTCGGACGATCCTGGCACCGACTGCAGCCAACAATTCCGCAAGCCTTTCACCGGACAGGTCGTCGTTCGGCGTCCGCGAATCGCTGATCGTGACAACAGCTGCTTTGATCTCCATTTCCTCTTCTGCTCCTCGTTCCATCATTCTCTTTCATCACGCCGCCGTCGCCTCGATCTCTTCCAAACGGCTCTGCCGGCGTCCGTAGAGTACGCTCAGCATCACACCCAAAACGACCAGCAGCATTCCGCCGATCGCCATGATGCCCTGTTTTTCGCCAAAGACGATCCAGCCGATCGTCAATGCATATACGAGCCCGGTATAATTGACGATCGCAACGCCGGCGATCCGTTCGCGTTGGAGAGCGTCCGTCAAAAAAACTTGCCCGAGCTGCGAGAAGACCCCGACCATGAATAGGAACAGCCAATCCCATCCGACAGGCATTTCAAAGGCGAAAAACAGACTGATCGCCCCGACGACAGCTCCGACCGCTTGGAAATGCAACACCACGGTCAACGGGTGCTCTTTTCCGCGAAGGCTCCGCACCAGATTGTACGCCACGCCCGAGCAAAACGCCGAGATGATGCCGAAAACGAGGTATTTGAGCTCGATCCGCGAGTCGAACTGCTCGATCAGCAGCACGCCCGAAAACGCTATCGCATAAAAGAACCACTGCGTCGGACGTACGCTCTCTTTAAGTACGAATATCGCGATCGTTGCCGTAAATATCGGGGAAAGATACTGAATAGTCTGTGCCGATGCGATCGGCATCTGCTGGAGCGTGACGAAAAAGAAATACAGTGCCGTTGTGCCGAACATTCCCCGCAGCAGCAGCATAAGATGATTTGATCCGATCAGGCTGGCCTTGGCACGCCTCAGCCCCCAAACGCAGAATGCCGTTGCCACGATGCACCGAAAAAACACCGTTTCCATCGCCGGTATGTGCGCCACCTGCTTAACGAACACGTTCGCGAGAAAGAATGAGAGCGTCGACAAGAACATCGAACGCACCCCGGGAGTCAGAATTGAAGTGTTTTCCGCCAAACTACGAGGTTAATTTTTTTGGGCGAAACCCGCAACCCGCCGCTAGTTGCCTGGATGTAGTTTCAGCCACTCTGCTCGCAGCAGGAAGCTGCCATCGGTGACGATGCGGTCACCTGCCTTTAGTCCCTCGATCACTGTGAAGCGGCCATCGCTCTCAGTTCCGAGCCGGACAAACTTTAGGGCAAAGACGTTCGGCTCGCCCGTCGCGGCAAATACCATCTGCTGGCTCCCGATCATTTGGACCGCCGAAGCGGGTATCGTGGGAGCGGTCGCCCCTGAATCGCCTGCCGCGACAAACGACGCATTTACATACATACCGATCTTGAGCGATCTGTCCGAGTTGTCGAGTTCGACCCTGACCTGTGCCGTTCGGGTCTGCGGTTCGATATTCGGGTCGATGTACGCCACGTTTCCTCGAAATATGCGGTCCGGATACGCGTCCGACGTCACGCTCACTCCGCCGCCCTGACGCAGCTTGGCGATGTCGTTCTCATAAACCTGTGCGACGGCCCAAACGGTTGATAGGTCGGTCACCTTCATCAGATCCTTGTTAGGCTCGACGATCATTCCGGGATTGATATTTCGTGCGGTTACCGTACCTGCGACGGGTGCCGTCAGAGCTATCTCTGACGATATCTGCGAGGGCGACCGGAGAGCATCGACCCGGCCCGGCGACAGTCCGAGCTGGATCAGTTTGTCCCTAGCGGCCGCTCGCTCGGTCTCGGCGGTCCGCATCTTGACCGCCGCCATCTCGAATTCGCTGCGGCCGACCGGATTGAGCCGGGCAACCTCGATCGCACGTTTGTGGATCTCGCGGGCCTGTGCCACCTCGGCCTCGGCAGTTTTCATCTTTGTGACCGCCATTTCATACTCTGCCCGGCTCTCGGCTCCGATCGCCAGCAGCTTTCTCGCCCGTTCGTGATGGCGAATGTGCTCGGCAAGTTCGGCCTCGGCGATCTTCAGTTTGGCGGCCGCCATGTCGAGTTCGCCGCGGCTTATCGGATTGAGTTCGGCGAGCTTTGCCGCTCGTTCATAAGCCTGTTTCGAGGTAGCCACCTCAGTCCCCAGCGTAATATACCGCGACTGGGCAGCGGCGAGTTCGTCACTGAATACGACGGCGACCGTCTGCCCCTTGGCAACCGATTGTCCGAGCTCTACATTCACACGGCGGACAACGCCGCCGAGCAGCGAAATGACAGGCGTCTCGCGGTAGCCATTCGCCTGTATCACCGCGGTCGAGGCGACGCTCTCGGCCGACGCGGACATCGTTTCACCGACCGGCTCGACTCGGATGCCTGCTCGCTCGACCTGCTCGGCCGGTATGGTCAGCGTCTGATCGCCCGACGGCATCGCCGGACCGGTCTCATCGCCTCCGAACGTCACCGACTTTGGCGTCGGCACGGCCTGGCCGCCGGCCCTCGGCCAAAACAGATATGCCGCTCCGCCGATCACTACCGCCGCCACGGCTGCCGCGATCAAAATATGCCTCGCCCCTATGGAACGCCTCGCCGTATCGCTGACCTCGTTTTCGCCCAACTTATCTTCGTTCATCTCTTTATCAATTCTTCGGCGTTTGCCGCCCGCAAAACCTCTACGCGTGCAAGGTACACGGCCATTTGGAGATCGATAAATTCGTTCTCGATCTCGATATAACGCCGCTGCTCGATCAGATAATCGATCAGATTTCGTGACCCGAGCTCGTACGTCTGGCGAATGACGTCGAGATTGGCATTCGCCTGGTCGCGGACGCCAAACTTGAATATCACCATCGCCTTCGCCGAACTTTCAAATTTGGCAATGCCCGTCGCGATCTCCCGCCGGACGACAAGTTCGCCAAACTCGCGTCGGTTTCGCGCCGCTTCGCGGTCCGCGGCGGCGGCCTCGATCGCACCCTGATTGCGATTCCTGACCGGCAATTCGAGCGTCACTCCGAACGTGAAGAAGTGCATCAGGTTTTCGATCGGCATCAGTTCGCCGGCCTCGTCAAATCCCTTCAGCGGAAACCCCGACCTCATTCGCTGATAGCCCGTTC
>JAIBCA010000134.1 GCA_019694345.1 Pyrinomonadaceae bacterium
TTTTCGGGTATCGTCAACGCGAGGCCGCTCAAAACCGATCAATTATTCGACTCGGACGAAAAGCGTCCGCTGCCGGCGGTCAACTGGATCAGGAGCCGTCACATCGACATCATCCATCTTGATATCGACCTGCGTTTCGACTGGGAAAAGGAAAGCGCCCTGGGCGTAACGGGCGTGACATTTGCTCCATTCGACGACACCGATAGATTCACGCTTGACGCGGCGATGATGACCATCAATTCGGTCAAACTCGCGGGCGGCGGAGCCCTTCGTTACGCCTACGACGCGAAAAAGGACAACGATAATCTCGAGGTCACGCTCGACCGTGTCTATAAGGCCGGCGAGGTGGTAAAGGTCGTCGTCGATTATTCGACCAATTACGTCAACAAGGCCGAAAGCTCAGACACGGCCATCAGCGGCTTCGGCCGCGGACTGCGGTTCATCAAACCGTCCGCCGACGACCCCAAAAAGCCGCGGCAGATCTGGTCGCAGGGCGAATCGGAATTTAACCGGTACTGGTTCCCGTCATACGACAGCCCGAACGATTTTCGGACGACCGATATGAAGGCGACCGTCGCCAGGCCGTTCTCGGTCGTCGGCAACGGCAAACTCGTCGAAACCAAGGAGAACAGCGACGGCACACGTACCTTTCACTGGAAGATGGAACAGCCGTACACCAACTATCTGACCTCGATCGTCGTCAGCGAGACGACGCCGGTCGTGCAGGATTTTGACGGCATACCGGTCTATAACTACGGCTACGTCAACGAGACAAAAGAGGTCGCGGCGACGGTCAAGAACCTGCCCGCGACGATGCGTTTCTTTTCCGAGATCACGGGCGTCAAATATCCATACGCTAAATATTCGCAGGCGTTTGTCGAGGATTTCGGCGGCGGAATGGAAAATATCTCGGCGACCACGCAGATCGAGGAAATGATCCATGACGAACGGGAACTGCTCGAAACCGACAGCGAATCGCTGCAGTCGCACGAACTCGCTCATCAGTGGTTCGGCGACTATGTCACGTGCCGAGATTGGGGACAGATATGGCTTAACGAGAGTTTTGCGACCTATATGCAGGCGATGTGGACCGAAAAGCTAAAGGGCCACGACGAATTTCTATATACCGACATACGCGGAAACCAAAATTCGACCATCGGCACCTGGAATCAGGGCAATCGCCGACCGATCGTGACCAAATACTTCGCAGATAAGGACGCGATGTTTGACACCTACGCCTATCCGGGCGGCGGCAGCGTGCTGCACATGCTGAGAAAACACCTTGGAGACAAGGCTTTCTTTGCCTCGCTGAAGCACTACTTGACGCAGAATGCCCATCAGCCCGTCTCGACCGAGGATCTGAGGATCGCGATCGAAGAAACCACCGGACAGTCGATGGATTGGTTCTTTGACCAGTGGCTGTATCGAATGGGGCATCCGATCTTCGATATCACGCAGAATTACGACGAAGCCACTAGAAAGCTGACGCTCACGGTGAAGCAAACACAAAAGATCGACGTCAATAACGAATATCCGCAGACGGCGTACTTCCAGTCTTATGTCGATGTCGAGGTCGACGGAAAGGTCAGCCGCGTTTGGCTGAAACCGCAGGCTGAAAACACGTTTACGTTTGATGCGGCTGCAAGGCCGAAACTTGTCAATTTTGACTATGAAGGCACGCTGCTTAAGGAAATGAAGTTCGACAAATCGACCGATGACCTGCTGTACCAAATGGCAAACGACAAGGACGTCATCGGCCGACGATGGGCCATGAACGAACTCGAAGGTCGCGCGGGCGGAGCGGATCGGACGCGTATCATTGACGCTCTCGTAAGATCTGCCGAGAGCGATCCATTTTGGCGGATCCGCCGTGCGGCGTTGTCGGTGATCGCGAATATCTATTCGCCGGACCCGAGGCCCGGTGCCGAACGTCCGGCCGCCAAGCTCGACGCCGGTGTCGAGGCCGCCGTAGTTCGTCTGACCAGGGCGAAGGAGGTTCAGATAAAGGGCGACGCTATGGAACTGCTCGGCGAGACCCGGGACAAGAAATACGCGGATATCTTTCTGACAAACTTGAACGACCCTTCGTACGAGGTGATCGATCAGGCATCGCTGGCACTCGCCCGTGTCAAAGACCCACGAGCATTCGACGCGTTGGTCAAATTGACGGCGACGCCTTCATGGAAAGGCCGCATTCAGATGGCAGGGCTCAATGCGCTCGCCGAACTTGGCGACGCGAGGGCTTTCGAGACGGGCTACAAAATGGCGACAGACAAGGACCTTTCGGTACTCATCAGAACGGCGGCCGTCGTCGTTGTCGGCAAGACGGGTAAGGGCGACCCGCGGGCGTTTCCGCTGATCTTTGACAAGTTCAAGGCAGCGTTCAACTCCGGCAATGTTCAGGGGATCCAGAATGGCATCATCGCGATCGTCAAGCTGGGTGATCCGCGTGGCCAGGAAGCCCTCGATATGGTGAAAGCCAAATTCAAGGACAATGCCGGTGCGATGCAGTGGATCGCCGGGCAGGAGGCTGCATTAAAGGCGAACGCTAAACCATAGCGTTCCTTTACGCAAAAGCAAAAAGGCGGGCCAAACGGCCCGCCTTTTGTATTTGATAGTACCCAATATTTAGTTTGCCCCGTCTGGGATGATCTCTACCTTGACGTTGAACGTTCCAGAATTGTCGTCCAGATAACCCTCGTTGATGCCCAGGAAAAGCGCCCCGTCTCGGGTGGCGATGAACTCGCGTTCAGCTCCGATGTAGATGAAATCGTTATTGTCATCGCCGATGACGGCGATCAAAGCGCCGGTCGGCACGTTCTTGAGCAGCTTTTGCTCGTCATTGAGCTCAGAGATTCCTGACGGCGTTGACGAATTGCCCTTGCCGAGCGAAACCCTGCCGTCGCCTGAGATGCGGATCTTCTGACCCTTTTTGAGCACCCAACCCGAGTTGGTCCAGCCGTTCGCGGTGTTGTCCGCGGTCACCTTGACGTTCCAGACGATCGGCTTCAGTTTGCCGCCCTTCGGCGTTGATGCGGGTGTCGTCGTTGAACCGGTGTTCGAACCGATCTTGATATTGTCGGTGGTCACGACCTTGGGCGTTGAGTTCGTACTGGTGTTGATCATCGTCGGATTGCCGCTGTTGCCGGCTGAAGGCGTCGTCATCGGCATTTTGTCGGGAGCGTCGAACTGGATCGAGTCGATCTCGGCGGCTGAGTACGTCAGTTGCTTCATGCGCGATCCCTCACCAATGGCGATCGTAAACTTACCGCCCGCAAAGCTGACGATGCGCCCTTTGAGAATACTGCCGTCCTTGAGCCTGATCGTGTCGGCAAAGGCGACAAAGGACATTGTGAGAATAAGTGCGGCTGAGGTCGAGATCTTAAAGAGTTTTGAGCTAAATGACATATTTCCTCCAGCTGGTGCTAAGCAGCGGCCCTAATTTAAAACTGCGCCGGATAGGCCCTGGGTTAACCGCAAAACAGATGAAAATTAGGGTCTTTGAGTTGCAATATTTGCGAGAAGTGCAAATTCTGGGTAAATAATACCTAAAAACCTTAAGGTTGTAAATTAAATATTCGTCCGTAGGCCGTTGATAACAGCGAGTTTGTACGGATATGTATAGCCCGGACTTTTCCACCTGTGGAAAACTATCCGCAATGCGGCGGCAAAGACACGCCATAGGCAACTTCGGATGTCATTCCGCAACCGTAAAAATAGCGTCACCATGTGAGCGAAGCCCTTGAATAAACGCCGAAAATGTGCCACAAGTTAGTTAGATAACATTGCGAAAACGGGTTCGTCGACCGCATATCGCCGTCGGTTGAACGGAGGTGTTAGATGAAAGATTTGATCAGGATCGCCCCATTCGTCGCGTTGAACATATTTCTCGCTGCCGGCGGTGTTTCGGCCCAAACCGCGACGCCGACACCATCGCCGACACCTGTTTCAAAGATCGACCAGATCGACGAAGAAATGAAACTGGTCAAAAAAGAGACAGAGTTGATAAAGGCCCGGATCGACTATCTTAAGGCCATCAGCGACGCATCCGGGGCAAGCAGTGTGACGAGGGACACAAGCGGCGGCAAGACCACATTTGCCACACCTGAGCCGACGCCGGTAGTCGAGGTCACTGCTCTGAGTTACGAGGCTCTCGATGAGGTGGCCGACAAGGTCGATCAACGGATCAGGCCGCACATCGGCGGTTATGACCGCTTGGTGATGTTTTACGAGCCGGATTTTCTCGCGCTTTCGCGTTATCGCATCTATCGCGAGCAGGCAAAGCTGGCGTTGGCTAATTATGCTGCGTTCGTAAAGGCGTTGAATGACGGTGCTCGCGGCGGCGGGCCAAAAATCGCCGGTGTCGAATCCGGCGGCGATCGGGGCGGCCTGATAACCGGATTGACCATTCCGTCAATGGCGGGCACAACGATCAAATCTGTCGCGGAACTGATCTCGCTCTTCAGGACCGATAGGACGATCACCGAGTCGATGGATACGATCGACAAGCGCGGTGCGGTAAATGCCGTCATCGCCGGCCGGATATTGACCGCTGGCAATGGCCTTAAAGTGTACAATCCCGAGCAATTCGTGCCCGAATACGACGTCGGCATCGGCGACGAAAACTCGTTCTACAACACCCTCGCGGAGCTACAGGCCGCAGGTGCATTTATCGAGTATTTTATCGATGCCAATAAGA
>JAIBCA010000013.1 GCA_019694345.1 Pyrinomonadaceae bacterium
CGTCGCCGACGCCGACGGCTCCGCCGCGTGAACAATAGAAACAAGCTGTGATCGAACCGGAACTTCAAAAAAAGATCGATGAGCGATATTCGCGCTCGATGATCGTTTACGGGGCGGTCGCCTCTTCAGCGTTGATGATGGCGATCGTAGGTTGGTTTGTTTTGCCCACAGGTCAGCCATCTGCTCCCGCTCAGGCCATACTGCCGATATGGGTCTTGGTGTTCTTTCTCGCGGTTGCCGCGATAGTGGCCAGACGATTTCTTGTACGCTGGGAAAGACTGCGAGATATTAAGCTGCTCCGCGGGCTCGATGGCCTCCTCGGAGCCCTGCAGGCAAATACAGTAATACTCGCCGCGATCGGCGAAACGATCGTGATCGCCGGCCTGATCTCTTCATTTTTCTCGTACGATCGTGGTGATCTTGTTCGTGCGGTCGTGATCGCCGGTGTCGTCTTTATCCTCAATTTTCCGCGTCGCTCGGCGTGGGACAAGATCGTTACCAATCTGAAAGACGTTTAGAAAATACGATTATGCTCAAAGGCAAAATCTTGCGGGCGATCGGCCTGACGATCGGCATCTTTTGGGGCGTTCACGCGCAGACGCCGCTGCCGACGCCTGTCGATCTGCCGCCGGTTAGTGCCGAGCGTCGCCGAGAAGCGATGGAGCGTTTGCTTGAGGGACAGCGATTCCTGTTGGCGAGCTACAATCTCCGCTCCGAGACAGCCGTTATTTCGACGACCGGGCGTGCCCGCGAGTCATTCTTAAAGGCCGTCGAACTTGATCCTTCTTTGGCCGAGGCATACACGGCGCTTGCTGAGATCGCGGTTTCCACACCGCCTAACGATATTGGCGAGGCGATCAAGTATGCCCACGCGGCGGTCCGTGTCGATGGACGCAACTTTGGCGGACGCCGACTGCTTGCGCGGCTATATACGATAAGGGCGCGCGGATCTGACGGCAAGTTCGATCCCGGAACTTCGGTGATGGCCGTTGCGAATTGGCTCGAGGTGACCAAGCTCGACCCGCGAAATGCTGAGGCTTGGGCGTTTCTCGCAACGTTATACGAAGCGGCCGGCCGCAAGGAAGAGGAGATCGACGCTCTGAGGAAATGGGTTTCGTCGGCTCCGGCGATCGAAACACAATTCTACCGGGCGGCGTTGGGCCGGACGGATTCGTTGACCGTTGAAACGGCCTCCCTTCGCCTTGGCAGGGCACTGGTCGCGTCGGGTAAGCCCGACGAAGCTTTGGCCGTGCTCGGTAATCTTGTCGCCGACGATCCCACAAATGCCGGAGCGATCGAACTTTTGGGTGATGCGATCGCACAGGCAGGCGATGCCGCGGTCAGATCTGCGACCGACTTTCTCCGGCAGGCCGTATATGCCGAACCCTCAAATCTTCGGCTGATCGACCTGCTTTTGGGAATATTTGAGCGCAGCGGGGCGACCGGCGAAGCGATTGCGTTGCTGCAGCGTTCATCCGAATTGACGGCAAAAAGCGATCCGTTGACCAATGCCCGCGTCTTGATCGAACTTGGTGACGTTTACAGACGCGAAGGTAGATATGATCCCGCCGCCGATGCGTACGAAAGGGCATTCGAACGCGTCAGGGGCGTCAAGGAAGCTTCAGCGGCCGAGATCGGCGAGATCGCCAGGTCCGCATTCGGCAAATTGGCCCAGATCGACAGTTCGCGGCGAACACCTCTCGGGATCGTGAAGATCGCCGACCGCGCCCGGATATTTTTCGGTGCTGATTCGCAGTTTGCCGACCGGCTTATGATCGACCACTTTCGGGCGGAGGGTAAGCGCATCGAGGCCCTCGGGGCGATCCGAGGTCTTCGAAAGCGTTTCGCAGCGGACGAGAGCCTTCGTCGCCTCGAAGCGACCATTCTGGCCGAACTGGGAAGGATCGACGAAGCCATCCAACTGATGGAGAGCCGGTGGAGTACTCCTTCATCGGGTATCAGTGCTTTCGACGAGTTTTCAGACCTGCTCTTTATTTCGGACCTCGCGGGGCGACACGGTCGGCCAATGGCCGCAGTGGACGCTGCCAGGAAGGCTCTCACAAAGACCTCCGATGCCGATCGGCAGCAGATAGCTCAACTTTCGATCGCCTCGGCACTACAGCGGTCGGGTGACCAAAAGGCTGCGGAGGAGATCCTTAGGGCACTGCTTGTTCAAACGCCCGGAAATCCGATCGCATTGAATAATCTTGGGTACTTTTTGGCTGAAAGGAATGAGCGTCTCGACGAGGCTGTTGATCTCATTCGCCGGGCTCTGGCGATAGACCCGACCAATCCGTCATATCTGGATAGCCTAGGTTGGGCGCTCTTTCGAATGGGCAAGATCGCCGAAGCCGAGCATGAATTGCGCAAGGCTCTTCGGTACGACAGTTCGTCATCGGCGGCAAACGAGCACCTTGGCGATGTGTTGGCCAAGAAAGGGCAGCTCAGCGAGGCTCGAAGATATTGGCAGACCGCCCTTTCAAACACCGGTTCGGCCGAGGATATCAAACGGCTAAAGGAAAAGTTGAAATAAAAAAGGCCGTGATCAACGGCCTTTCTTTATGTTAGCTCTGCGGGGTCGGCGTCGGAACGGGATTCGAGGTCGGTTCATTACGCTTCTTCAGTTTGGGCGGGCCGTCGCTCGGCACCGACGTGCTGTCCGAAGCAGGATCATCGGTAGGTTCTGGCTGACGTTTTTTGAGCGTAGGCTTCGAATCGCCGGCTTCATCTACATCCGACAAAATGCCCGCTTTGGCGTTCGTGATCTTCATCAAATGTGCCTTGACACGCTGAAACTCCGAAGTGCTGATGACATATTCTTCTTTTTCGGGAAAACGTGCCACCAATTCGAGGCTGTCGTCGCGACGTTCCATCGACGGGGGATGCGACGAAAAAAGTTTCGAGATGGTCCCGGGCTTTTTCTTGTTCTTTGACGCCAACTTCTCAAACATCGTTGACATACCCGTCGGGTCGTATCCCGAAGCATAGAGGTACTGGACACCGAGTTTATCGGCCTCGACCTCGGCTCCGCGGCTGAATTTGAAGAATGCAAGTGCCTGAGCAATGCCAGCCGTGTTCTGCAGCACACTGCCGGCGACGCCGCCGGTCAGGATCATGCCCGCTAACATTCCGTATTGCAGCAGTTGGCCCTTGCCCTGATTCTCCATGGCGTGGCGGGCAGCAACGTGCGCGATCTCGTGAGCCATCACACCTGCGAGTTCAGCCTCGTTGTCAGCGGCGAGGATCAGCCCCTTGTTGACAAAGAAAAAGCCTCCCGGTAGAGCAAATGCGTTGACCTCGTCGCTGTCGATGACCTTGATCGTGAAGGGTATTTTGGCGTCCGAATGGAGAACGATGTTCTGGCCGACACGATTAACATATTCGGTAATGATCGGGTCATCGACCATCTTCGCTTGCTGCTCGACTTCCATCGCCAGCTGACGCCCGATCTGCATTTCCTTTTCCTGTGAACCGCCCAGCCATCCAAACAGCTTATCTGAACCGCTATTTATGTTGCGCTTTCCGATCTGGCTCGGGTCATCCTTCGGCGATAAAGCTCCGGGGCCCGGAGTCGGAGCCGGTGCCGCTTTGGAATTTTGTTTCTCCTTTTTTGAAGATTTCGCCGCGGCTTTGTCGTTGTCGCTACTCGTCTGGGCGCGTACGCCCGCCGGCACGAAAAGAACCCCGCTAAACCAAACACTCGCGAGCAAAAGATATACGCTGACTTTCCTGACCAAACCGATCGCCATAAACTGCCTCCGACTAGTAATTACCAATAGCAAAGATTGTAGACGTTCACCACTTGTTGTTCAACAGCTTTTTGATGCCCGCCATCGCAAAATGGTTGCGCAAATTTCTTCGGAGCGAACAATTTTCATATCATTGGCAATATTGAAAATAGTGGTTCTATTTGATGATTAAACTTGTTAAAATAATAAGGGCGTCCGCTGAGCCCGGTGTCCGCCGCGCTTGAGTGGATCTCGCCTGATCGACACCGCAATAACGTACAAATGAATCGTATTCCGGAAAAGGTAAAGGACATCGTTGAGGTACGCACCCATGTCGGCCTCACAAATTTCGCGTCTGACCCGCTTCGCACGCTTTCCGGTTACCATTTCACCGACGTTACCGCTGACCTGATGAGCAAGTGGCTGACACGCGTGCTCGCGGTAAGTTCGAGCCACGGCGTGTCGCTCGCCCTCGCCGGATTTCGCGGGGTTGGCAAGAGCCACTTCTTAGCTGCTTTCGGCACGATCCTGTCGCATCCGGAATTGCGTTCAAGGGTGTCTGACCCGCTGGTTTCCTCGACCGCACATTCTGTCGCCCGGCGAAGTTTCCCGGTAGCATATGTACGCCGCGGCCTTCAGAAGTCACTTTTTCTCGAATTAAAGGAAGCACTGGCTCCGATCATCGGGTGCGATCCTTCGTCGTTGAGCGAATCGCTGAGCGACCTTTTGATGCGAGCACGGCAGAGCACCGGCGACGATCCGCTGATATTGTTGATCGATACTGCACTTGAACGTTCAGCACGAGTTTCGCGGGATGACGGTATTGTCTTATCCGACATAGCCGAGGCGGCCAAAACGCTCGGGATCTTTGTCGGCATTGCTCTCGACGACGATATTTCCGGTGCGGACGGTCCGAACGCGGCGATTTCGGGTTCGTACTCGATCGACTACCTCGACCAGGAACATCTTTACAAGATCGTAGATACGCATATTTTCCCCAAGCAGAATCGAATGCATTCGGTCCTGCATGAGATTTACGATCATTATCGACGTGCCGTGCCGAGCTTTCGCTGGAGCGAGGAGCGGTTTTCGTCACTCTATCCGCTGCACCCTTCGATAATGGAGATCGCACCTTTCGTGCGGCTCTACATGCAGGATTTTGCACTCTTGAGTTTCGCCTCCGAGGCCGGATCGCGGATACTTGGGCGTCCCGCCAACTCGCTGATCGCGCCTGACGAGGTGTTCGACAAGGTCGAAAAAGCCCTTCGCGAAGTCGACGCTCTCAAGGGTGCCTTCGAGACCTATGACCGCATCAATACCGAGGTCGTGGCCCAGATCCCGGTCGTCAAACGACTTCAGGCAAAATTGATCCTGAAGGGACTCTTTCTCTTTTCGCTAAATGACGAAGGTGCGTCTGCGTCCGAGATCGGGGCTTCGATGCTGATCTATGACGAGAATGATCCCGTAGCATGTGTCCGGCAGGTCGAAACGATCCTGACTTCATTTCATACTGCGCTTCCTGATCAGGTACGGGTACAGGATTCCTCCACCGGGCCGCGATTCAGTCTGAAGCTCGACGGAAAGGACGATTTCAACCAGGAACTCTCGCGGCTTGCGGCACTCGTGCCCAAAGCCGTCGCCACCGAAATATTCAAACGAACGATCGATGAGAGATTCACGGATTGTTCGATGGCCGAGGTAGCCGGAGCGCCGGGCCGATCGGTTTCGCAATGTGCGATAACATGGCGGGGCGGCTTGCGTCGCGGTCAGATCGTTTGGGACGGCGGAGAGGTTCCGTTCACGCCAAACGCGGTGGACGCTGTTGACTGGTCCACAGTCATCAGATTCGGACGCGAAGATCAGGCTCCCGCGGCCGCCGCCGACACGGCGATCGTCGTATGGAAGCCGGCCGAGCTTGCCGACGGCGAGTTGGACGTGCTCCGGCGCTTTCACGTACTGCAGACGGATGCGCAGTTTCGGGCAGAATTTCAGGATCATCTCCCGGCGGCGACACAGGTACACGCTTTTGCCGCCGAACGCATATTTCAAAGGTCGTTTTTGAACGACGGCACGCTCATCATCGAGGGCTTCGAGTACAACTTTACCGATGAGGCCCGAAATGCGCAGAGCCTCGCGCAGATCTTCACGATCATGCTCGAGTCGCTTTTTGAAGGGAAGTTTCCGCTGCATCCTTATTTCGCGTCGGTCATAAAGTTCAAGGACGTGACGGCTCTGGTCACCGACTTCTTTGGCGGGGCCCGCCCAAAGACCGAGGAGGTACAGGCCCTCGCCGGGCTTTATTGTCAGCCGATCGGTATAGTTTCCATTGCCGACGGAGTTTACATTCCGGCGGATGCCGACGAACTGCGGGCCAGTGAGCTCGTGAAGCTCGCTTTCGAGGCGATCGATGCCGCCCGAGGCGAGGTCACACCGCTCGAACGCATCTTCGGGCGACTGGGGGCACCGCCCTACGGTCTGGTCCGCGAGGGCACTTACCTTTTGCTTTCGGCGATGGTTGCGGCGCGCCTGCTCGAATTTGTCACGTCGAATGGTGACCGGATAAGTTACCGTTCGCTCGACCTCAAGCTGATCTGGGATGACATAATCGGCGTTTCGCCGCCGACTGAGTCTGTTTATTCCAATGAGCGCCTCTTGTTCTGGGGCTCGCTCCTGACAGGCTCGTCGTTTACGTCACTGAAGACAACAGAGGACAGGTTGGCGATCATGGAGGCCCTGACGCTGTGGGCGGACGAGTGGAAGTCGAAGGACATCGCAGCTCGCTTTGACGCCCTCCGCGACGACCAGTTGAACACCCGAAATTGGCGTTTGGCGTCGATGTCGACGCGTGCATTCAAGTCGGTCGCTGACGCAGTCGGGGCGGTCGGGATCGGTGCCATCAACGTCGAAACATGCCTTCAACTCATTGCCGAGGCGTTTTCGGACTCGGAGAGCGAATTTGCTCGGCATGCCCGTGACCTCGAATCTCTCGTTCAGTTCATTGAGGGTGTCCGATTACGTACCGAAGCCGTCTCATGGCTTTCTTTGTGTGAGGTTACCGGCGACCAGACGATCGATCAGATGCGACTCGAGCTTTATCGCTCTTTTGACAACGGTCTCAATGACGCGACGCCCGGTTCGATAGTCGAACTCAATAATAAGTGGTTACGGTTTCGCAAGATGTATTCCGAATATTTCATCGATCGTCACGACATGACGGTCGTTTCGCCTTATCTGCGTGAGAAACTCGCGGAGATAATGAAAACCGACATCTGGTGGGAATTTGAGAACCTATCCGACATCGTCGGGTTTGACGGCAGCTTCCGCCGTTCGACCAAACAAATTTTGGGCAAGATAAGACGGCTCGACTGCCCCTATGATACGTCGAAGCTGTTTGCCAAACAGCCGTTTTGCGGTTGTCCTTACACATTACGCGATGCCGGTGATGTCGAGGCACTTCCCGAGTCGCTTTGGCGTGTCGTAAACCAAGGGCTGCTGTCGTACCGTGAGACGCTGCGGGCCAATGAGGGGTCGATCAAAAAGATACTCGAACCTCACGTCAAAGCCGAACGTTCCGGGACCACAAAGCAGGCATTTACCGATCTGCTTGCGTACCTCGCGACTGAAAAGGACTTTCGCCGGCTGTCGGACCCCGAGATCCAGCTCATCCGAAAGGCATTTAGCGCTTTGAACGTCGGTGATGCCGCGCCTGCGGCGGATCAGCCGTCCACCGCATCGGATCAATACTCGCTTAATTCCGCGGAACTTCCTGATTTTGCTGACGCAGTCGACGAACTGAACGCCTTGCTCGAGTCGATGCCTCAATAGAGAGTTCGCATCCACGTCCGTCGCGATTTTATTCGCGGCCCCAAATTCACTATAGTTAGGTCTATGTTGACGGTAACGATCATTGGGCCCGGACGCGTGGGCGGAGCTTTCGCGATCGCCTTGCCGAGCTCGGAGTTTTTGATCGAACGATTCGTCATCTCGGACGGCGGCAAATTGCCGGACGTGCTGCGAGGATCGTTTTCGACAACGCCGTCGATCGAGGTCTCAAGGGTCGGCGGCATTGCATCTGATATTGTGCTCATAACCGTATCTGACGGCTTGATCGGGCCGGTCGCCGTACAGGTCCGTGAGCGGCTCGAAAGGCCGGCAGTAGTTTTGCATACGAGTGGAGCACTGACATCCGAGGTGCTTGCGCCGCTCGTTGATCGTGGTTGCAATGTCGGATCGATGCATCCGCTGGTATCGATCAGCAGTCCCGAACTGGGACCGGACCGGATGTCCGGCGCCTACTTCTGTATCGAGGGCGATCCGTCGGCGGTCACGGCGGCGAGGAACATCGTTCAAAGCGTCGGCGGTATTCCGTTTACGATCGATACTTCCAAGAAAGTGCTTTACCACGCGTCCGCTGTAATTGCTTGCGGTCATTTGGTAGCCCTATTCGATCTCGCCGCGGACCTGATGTCAAAGGCTGTCGGCGACCGTGAAATGGCAACGGCGATACTATTGCCGCTGGTCGAAAGCACATTGGCAAATCTCCGGGGACAGAGCGCGGCCTCGGCCCTGACTGGAACGTTTGCACGGGCGGACAAAGGTACTTTTGGGGCTCATCTTGACGCGCTGAAACGTCTCGGGGATCAAAACGCCGTCGATATTTACCTCGATCTTGGGCTGCGTTCGTTGGAACTTGCCGTCATCGCCGGTGCTGATCCTGAGAAGGCCGCCGAGATACGCCGACAGATTTTTCTGGCAAAAGAAAAATCCGGATGTTAGTATTTTGCTTACATACGACATTGAGTGATGCCGAAAACAAAATACAGATTTGAAATTGAGAGGTCGATCTTTCTCGAACATATCAAGCAGGCCGGGCTTCGCAAGACCTCGCAACGCGACTTGATAATGGAGACGTTTCTCAGTACCGAAGAGCACCTGACCATCGAGGACCTCCACCGCCTGGTTCAGCGTCGGGATCCGACGATCGGCCACACAACGGTATATCGAACATTAAAACTGCTCACCGAGGCCGGGCTGGCCCGTGAAGTGCGATTTGGCGACAACAAAACGTATTTTGAGCACCACCACGATCACGGTCACCACGATCATATGATATGTACGGCTTGCGGCCGGGTGCTTGAGTTTTTCTCCGAAGCGATCGAAAATCTGCAGGACGAAATGGCCAAGGAGTTCGGCTTTTTGCCCACCCATCACAGCCTCAGGATGTGGGGTTTATGCAGAGAATGCCAGCATACGGCCGAATCAAGTGTCTCGGTGCCGTCCGGAGCACAACCTAGAGTAAGGGTGAAGACCGCGATCGATAGTTAGGTTTGTCCCAATGAACGAAGCCGAGTTCAAATTTTCGCGCGAGGGCATCGAGGGAATTGCGCCGGTCGGGGCATCGCTCGCAAGCGTCATGCGGCGGTTCGGCATTCGTCTGCCAAGTGATTGTGACGTCGATCTCGACGAACATTATTGTTCGGTGACCGTAAGCGACGGCGGCTCGTTACTGTCGCCGATAAGTACCGCGGAAAAGGAACATTTCAACAGGCATAAGCGTAGAGCAGGTGAGCGGCTGGCCTGTCAGGCAATCGTCGCAAAACCCGGAGGTATAACGATAATGACTGCTGAAAAGGAAAAAAAGGTAAAGGAACCGGTTGTTGAAGACAAGATCTTCAATGAGTTTGCCGAACTTCCGCTCGAGGAAAAGATAGCAAAGCTGGCCAAGATGGAGGCGGTCGCACTGAGCGAGACTATCTCGTTCGTGCTCGATTCGCCGTTTAAGGTATTTGAGAAGTTCGGCGACATGTTGGCCGATATCGGCATGAAAAAGGACACCGCACAAAAGGCCGGGCCTTCCGTCGGCGACAAGCCGGTTGAGCCGTCGGAGCCGGACAAAGACCAGACAAAAGCGAAAAAGCCGCGCCGCGCCGCTCGCCGGACCGCTTCACCACGGGCAGGCAAAAAACCGGATACGCCGTAGCTGTCGTCCGCCGGCGATGGAATAGTTGTTTGTGACCAGTAAACTCGTAAAAAGGGACCCGGGCAATCAGATCTCGCCTGTCTCGCAGATCGTTCTTACTTCGTCGGTCGCCGGCGTGTTGATGCTTTCTTTTGGCGTGCCGTACTACGTCGTGTTTTTTCTTGGAGCGTTCGCGTTTCTGCTGCTTAAGATCTTCACCTCAGGGCGGTCTGACGATGTAAGGCAGATCTTTGAGTTTTACCTTTCGGCCAACGATATTCTCCGACAGGATGGGCGTCGTTGGTTCGGTTTTGAGATCGCCGAGACGATCGCATTGGGCGAAAGGATCACCCGCACTTTTGAACCGCCGCCGCTCGTTGTTTTTACCCTTGGAGCGCTGTATCTGCGCACCGGTGATCGCGAGAATGCTTCGAAATGCTTTGAATCACTGTACTCCGAGAAAGGGCATGACGAAAGCAGCATCACCGAACCTCACGAAAAACTCCGCGAATATGTGCGAACCCTTCGCAAGATCGAGCGCGAACCGGCCGAGGCCCCGAAAATGTCGGCGGCGATCCGTTCGCTCGAACGTATGCGTCGATTGCGTGGCGATGAAATGCGTAGAGCGGCAAGGGAACCGGTAATGGCGACAGCGATCGGCGAGATCGAGTTAGCCGGAAATTTGTCCGACGATCACGTCAAGGAACGAAAGAGTATCCAAAGTGTCGTTGAAAGGGCCGATAACGACGAACTCGGAGGCCCGCACCGGCGTAAGACGATCTCCGAAGTGTTGCAGGATATCTACGACGACAAGGTGAACTGACGGTCAATCGCGTAACCCGAAAAATTTCTTGATCGAGCGGATCACCCCGATCGACGATTTCTCGTCGTCTTCCTCGCTCGAGGTGATCGTCGCCTTCAGGGCGGTTCGCCGTTCGTCAATGATGGCCACGATCGAACTTACCACGCCGGGGTTTGCCTCAAATATCGGCCTGATGGCGCTTTTTCCGATCTGCATCACTTCGGTCTCCTCTGCGGCCGAAACCGTAGCCGACCTCGGCTGACCCGTCAAAAGGCTCATTTCACCAAAGAAGTCGTTTTCGGCGAGCTTATTGACGATCCTCGAGCCGCCCTGATCGGGGATCTCGACGTTTACCGAGCCTCGTGCAATAACGAACATCGAATTACCCTCCTGGCCCATTCGCACGATGGGTTCGCCGGGTGCATAGACCTTGACCTTCGACGCGGCCGCAAGCTTTTCAGTTTCTTCGTCCGATAGCGGGGCAAAGATCGGGATCCGGCTCAGGCGTTCAAAGCGTGAATTGATGAGTTCCTCTGCCGGCTCGATCTCGGGCTTCGGTTCGATGTGGATGGTCCTCGTCGGGAAGGCAAAATGGATATTCTCGCGCTGGAAAACGTACCAGATACGTTGTCTGATGAGCGCGTCGGTATCGTTGTATTGCTTATAGTCTTCGACCCAGTATTTCACTTCCCAGTCGATGCCGCTCTCGCCCAGATTGCGTATCCGGACGATCGGCTTCAATTTTGGCGACACGTTTTGGACCTGGCGAACGGCATCGCGTATCAACTGTGCGGTCCTTGCCGGCGAATAGTGAAAGAGCGTGTTAAAGAACACAAGCCGGGCGTTCAAATTATCCTTCGGAGCGACTTCGATCGTCTCTTTTCCGAGCACCGAATTGCTTATTACCAGGAGTTTGTTATCAAAGGTCCTTATCTTTACACCGCGCCACGACACGCTCTCGACCGAGCCGATCCCGCGATTGCTGATATTTATTACATCTCCGACCTGAAACGGCTGATCCGCCTGTATGGCTATGCCGGCAAACAGATTTCCGAGCGTATCCTGCAGAGCCAGGCCGACGACGATACCGAGTATGGTCGAGCCCGTAAAGATCGGCGTAAGCGAAACGTCAGGATATTGGGTCTGGAAGATCAGAAAAAATGCAACGATGTAGATGATGATCGAAAAGACGGTCTTGAGCAGCGACGAGACCTCGGTCTCAGCGGAGCCGCGAGTCGCGGCCTTCAGTATGATGAATGCCAGATAGCGGACGATCGAGATCACAAGCCCCATCCACAAGATGATCTTGAATATCCGCAATGACGTGTCGACGACGTTTCCCGCCATCGTGCTCGTTACAAAGGTGTCGTGGAGCCAGCTTTCGGCAAAGGGAAGCAATGCGAGGAAAGATCCAAGCAGGGCGACAAGTATTACGAGCGAAAATGATCTTTTGTGGAGTTCTGTGGCCGCCATATCAGTGGCTAAAACATATCAGCAATCGTTTTGCCAATCAACAGGAGCGAGAGAAGCGATACCACCAGCGTCGTTCCGACAGCGAGAATGTTATGCGCCAGGCGATTTCTGTATTCGCCCATGATCTCGCGGTTGTTGGCAAGCAGCACGATCGCGACGAGGATGACCGGCAGCAACAGGCCGTTGACGGATTGCGTCAATATCAGCAGTCGTATCTGAGGAATGCCCGGCACCATCGCCACCACGGCACCGACAATGATCAGAGTTGTGAAAATTCCCAAGAAGATCGGAGCTTCGCGAAAACTGCGTGACAGGCCCTTTTCGAATCCCAACGCCTCGCTCAATGAATAGGCGGTCGCAAGCGGAAGCACGCCCATCGCTAGCATCGCAGCGCCAAAAAGGCCGATGCCAAAGAGGTACTTTGCGTATTGTCCGGCAATAGGGACGAAAGATTCGGCCGCCGTGGCTGCCGAGTCGATCGACGTTATCCCGTTTCCGTGCAGGGTCGCACCAGTACAGATGACAATAAATCCGGCGATCATACACGCGAAGATAGTGCCGACCGTGACATCTGCGCGTACCATCGGCAGGTCCTCGACGTCCATCCGCTTTTCAACTACCGACGACTGGACGTAAACCTGCATAAATGGCGTGATCGTCGTTCCGATCAAAGCCATTACCATAAAAATATATCCGGTATCCGTACGGATCTGCGGTTCGAGCAGGTGCTTTCCGACGTCCGCCCATTCCGGCTTTGCTAAAAAAGCTGACGCGATGTAGCACAAAAACACCAGCGACATCAACAAAAATACCCTTTCGACGCGTTTTTGCGTGCCCTTGACGACAAGCCACCAGATCAGAACCGCTGTTAAAGGGATCGTGAAATAACGTGGGATACCGAAGAGTTCGGATGCCTGAGCGATCCCGACAAATTCAGAAATGATGACGCCCGTGTTTGCGATCAACAGAGCGAGCATCACCAACGCTGTCCAACGCACCCCAAATTGTTCGCGTATCAGGTCCGCCAGGCCCTGGCCGGTCACAACGCCCATTCGCACGCACATCTCCTGGACGATGATCAAACTGATCGCCATCGGGACAAATGCCCACAACAGTTCGTAGCCGTATGCGGCGCCGACGGACGAATAGGTAGCAATTCCGCTTGCGTCATTTCCTGCATTGGCGGCAATGATCCCGGGTCCTAATATTGCTAAGTATGCGAAGAATTTGTATTCGGCGAGGCTTCGCCTAAGGCGCTGAGGAAGGCGCTGTACCCTTTGCACAATTTTCCCTTGTGAAAATCGCCTTAACATCATTTCTGCTACTATCGCCTTCGGTCATCGGATCGTTGGCCGGGCAAAGGCCCGGACGGGTAAGTGAAAAATGACTATAACCCTTTTGGCCCGATTTTGGAAGTATTACTGACTCGAGAGCCATATTTGGCGGGTAAACGAAGTTCTGTTAGAGTGCCTTTATGAAAATTCTCCAGTTACGCCGTTTTGTAAGCACGATCCTGGTGCTAGCGATCGTTTTTACCTCGTTCGTAGGCACGCAGAGAGTTTCGGCCGCCTGGCCGGAACCGGTTCGCGGGCGACATGCGATGGTCGCCTCGCAGCATGAGTTAGCCTCCAGGATCGGCGCTGAGATCATGAAAAAAGGCGGCAATGCCGTTGACGCGGCGATCGCGGTCGGACTTGCCCTCGCGGTGGTGTATCCCGAGGCGGGAAACATTGGCGGCGGAGGGTTTATGCTGATCAGAAAGGCTGACGGCAGCAGCTATGCCCTCGATTACCGCGAGATGGCTCCTGCGGCCGCGTCGCGTGACATATTTGTCGATAAGGACGGCAAGCTTATTAACGGTGAAGGATCATCGACCATCGGATACCGGGCTTCGGGCGTCCCCGGAACCCTCGCGGGATTTGACCTGGCATTCAAGAAATACGGTTCCGGGAAGATCCGTTGGCGTGACCTTGTCGAACCGGCACGGGCCCTCGCCCAAAACGGTTATGTTCTGTCGAACCGCCTTGCTCAATTACTCAAAGCATACAAAGACAATTTGGGAAAATATGCTGACAGCAAAAGGATATTTCTCCGGGATGGCGATCTTTATAAAGAAGGTGAGATATTTCGGCAGCCCGACCTGGCCGCGACACTTGCTCGCATTCAAACTGTCGGGGCGAGCGAATTTTACAATGGAAAGACAGCCCAGCTGATCGCCGCCGATATGAAGGCGAATAACGGCCTCATTACTCTCGACGACCTTAAAAACTACAAGGCCAAAGAGCGTAAGCCGCTGACCGGCAGTTACCGCGGTTACCCGATCATTACAATGCCGCCGCCGAGTTCGGGCGGGATCGTGATGCTTCAGGTTTTGAATATGCTGGAGGGTTTTGACGTACGGTCGATGCAATACAATTCCGCGGCCCGTTACCACCTTGTCGCCGAGGCGATGCGGCGGGCGTTTGCCGACCGGGCCGAATTTATGGGTGATCCGGATTTCGCAAATGTTCCGACGGCGTCGCTCATCGCAAAGGATTACGCCAAGAGCCGCGCCGCGTCGATCGACCCGAAACGTGCTTCGGACAGCAAAGAGATCGGCCACGGCGTGGTCGCCAGCGGCGAGCCGATGGAAACGACGCACTATACGGTCGTCGATCCGCAGGGAACTGTTGTCACTAATACCTATACGATAAATGACCTGTACGGTTCGGCAGTCACCGCCAAGGGAACCGGCGTTCTGCTCAATGACGAGATGGACGATTTTGCGGCCCGGCCGGGCAAGCCGAACATGTTCGGACTGATCCAGGGCGAACGTAATTCCGTGCAGCCGGGCAAGCGGCCTTTGTCATCAATGACACCGACGATCGTTTTGAGAAAGGACGGTTCGCTGTGGTTCGCACTCGGCGCACGCGGCGGCCCGCGGATCATCTCGGCTGTGACTCAAAGCGTCATCAATGTGATCGATCACGATATGAATATTCAGGCCGCGATCGACGCACCACGTATTCATCACCAGTGGTTTCCTGATGAGTTGATGTATGAGCCGTTCGGAATGTCGCCGGATACATTAGCCGTTTTGACATCGTACGGCCATAAATACTCGGCAAGGCCGGGCTATGTGGCAAGTGCGACCGGGATCATGATAGACACTGAGGGTGTCCGGCTAGGGGCGATCGATTCTCGCAGCGACGGTATGGCTGTCGGCTACTGATCGCTGTCGAGAAGTTTGGTGGTATTTTCGGTAACGCTGGCGGGAGCAAGTTCCGTTGTGTCCCGCCAGTTTCCCGGGACGGGCTGGACGAATGCCTGGGCAGGATGCGTCGTCTGCGGCGGCAGTGCCCCGGCGCCCGTTGCTCCGCCGATCGACGCCTGTCCGCTAAACAGCCGATCCTGACCAGTTATCTCTGACTCGGGCGGCTCAAAAAGCAGTGCATAAACCATTCGAAGTATGCCGCCCATGAACAGCGACACCGCCGTCAAAGCGACCACGAACCGATCGATATTCAGTCCGGCGGCAATTATCGAAACCAGTGGAACCAGTAGAAATGTCAGCAGGAATATGAACAATCCTTGCTTAAGTCCGCGATTTCGAGTTCTTTTGGATTTGCCTGAGGACGCTTGTACGGTCGGCAGAACGCCGCCGCGCTCGACGAGTTCGGCAGCACCGGTCAGTAAGAACCCGCAACGCGAACAGAAGTTCGTGTCGTTCGAGATCCGTGCTTGTCCGCACTGAGGACAGTACATGATTATTATTGGTTATCTTCCTTTGTGAGCAGCCTGGTCGTACTTTCAGTGACACTGCCCTGGCCGAGATCGTTAGTATCGCGCCACATGCCGGCTCGGGGCGTCGCATACATATTTGCCGGGATCGATTGCTGCGGAGGCAGTGACGGCATCTGCTGTTGGCCGGGAAGTGGGTAAGCTGCCGGCGGCGTCATCGCGGATCGCTCAATGTCTATAACCTTTGGCTGTTTCGGCAGAAACATTGCCGACGAGATCAATATCAACAGCCCTCCGAATATCCCGATCACAGCGGACGCTCCGGCAAGTTCATCGACATTTACGATCCCCCAAAGCGGGGCCATTATCAACAGAAAAAAGAGGCACCAAATTAGGCTGAATGCCATGCCGTTTCGCCGGGTAAAGACCTTTCGCTTTTTGTAAAGCTCGGCGAGCTGCGGCAAAAAACCGCCGTGTGCGAGCACCTCGGAAACAACGCCGAGCGGAAAGCCGCAGCGTGAGCAGAATTTTGTTTCCAGTGAAACCTGTTGTTGGCCGCAACTTGGGCAGTGCATTTTCCGACTCCAATTATGGTCTTTCAGCTAAGGACGTAGAATCAAACGAATTCTGCCACGAAAAAGTTCGTAAATCAACAATTTTAGCGTCTTGGCGGCTTTCCGCCGCCGAGTGCCTGGTATATAGCAAAAGCGCGGCCCTGAAAATGCTCCGCTCTGGCGACCGCATCTAACAGTATTGCTCCGAGCGTCCTAAGTTCAACCGGCGCCGGGATGGAGCGGCTTAGATCCGAATCGTCCGTAAAAAACTCAAACCCCGAGGTGCGCAGGGCTTCGACCTCGTCCAGATATTCGACGATCTTATCGATTGAGCCCAAGGCCTCGGGAAGTGTCCATTCGAACGGGTCGTCCCATAATCGCCGGGTGATACCGCCAAAAGTCATTTCGACGATCGCGGCGGACCTGACAATGCTATCGCCGATTGTGAGGCCTCCAAAATCGTCACGGGTGGGCCCCGGACGTGCAAACACGAGGCCTTCGGCGGCCGATCTCACAAAGTTGACCGACCTTTTGTGAAGGTCCGCGAATTGAAGATCAAATTCACCGATCAATGTTCTCATACAATAAAAAGTGCGGCCTTTGCAGGCCGCACTTATTCTAACACTTACCGGTATCCGGAATCCTATCGCTTATTGAGTCGTCTGTCCTTTTCGTATATTCCCAGGCCGTAATTGCGGCCCTTCCAATTTACACCGGTGCCGATCGTGCCTTTGATGCCGATCTGCGTGCCTTTCGCAGGTACAGAATCGTTGGTTATCACCCATATCGACCCGGTTCCGTCATCTAGTTTATAGGCTCCGCCTCCGTACCTGGTGCCTGGAATCGAAATGCCGTAACTATCTCGGACCGTGCCGGCGATCACTACGTCCTTGTTTTGATAGCGTGAAGGATTTGCCTCGATGTCGGCAATGCTCGTTCGCTCGGGGCAACCGGCGGTGTAGAGTGCGGCGGTCATAACGACCAGTGCCAGTGTGATCTTTCCAAAATATCTCATCGTCTCTCCTCGTTCCGACTATTTCTGAAATGGCTAAATGCCAAATCTAAAGATTCGATCGATGACGAAAAGTTTGCAATGTATTTGAGGATCCGGCCGGCTTCCGTCCGAAATTTCACGACGACCGCCGAATCGACGTCAGTTGAGTTTCACTGCAGTTCCGTATGCGAGAACCTCGGTCGAACCTTGGCCGAATTCGGTGGCGTCGTAACGCATTCCGATCACGGCGTCGGCGCCGATCTCGTGGGCGTGCTGCACCATTCGGTTAAATGCCTCCATCCGTGCGTTCTCGCAAACAACTGTCCACTCTTCGATGTTGCCGCCCGCTAGTGCCTTGATTCCGCCGACGATGCCGCGTCCGATCCCGGTCGCTCGAACCACGATGCCGCGAACCACGCCCAAATACTGGGCCACCTGCCGGCCTTGAATGTCCATTCCTGTCGTAACGATCATATTCCTCCGCTGATAAATGAAACGTCCGCGGGGCACGGTGCTGTTCGACCCTGCGGTCAAAGATGGAAAGGGATGTGAGTGGTAGCGCCTAGGGGAATCGAACCCCTCTTTCAAGAATGAGAATCTTGCGTCCTAACCGATAGACGAAGGCGCCACGGGCGAATGAAATCAGATTGTATAACAAAATAGACAAAATGAGCAAAGCCGGACGGTCGGATCGCGTCGCCCCGAGGATCTGCCGTGTCGGCATATCGCTTGGCATTTGGGAAATCGGTGCCGTGCCTTTTATAATACTCTTTTGGCCACCTGGCCGATACCAACACTATGACACACGTTCTCTTCAACTCGCGACAAACATTCAGCACGGGCAATGGTTCGGAAGGCATATTTTATTCGCTTCCGCAGCTTGAAAAAGCTGGCGTCGGCCGCATTTCGCGGCTGCCTATATCGATCCGTATCGTTCTCGAGTCGGTACTTCGCAACTTTGACGGCGGTAAGCGCGTCAGCGAGGCAAATGTGCGTGAATTGGCGGCGTGGGTCGCGAACGGCGAACGCACTCAGGAGATCCCGTTCGTAGTCGCACGAGTTATTTTGCAGGATTTCACCGGCGTGCCGCTGCTCGTGGATCTCGCAGCGATGCGTTCGGCCGTTCAACGCATGGGCAAAGACGCCGGCGTTATCGAACCGCTCGTGCCCGTCGACCTCGTTATCGATCATTCGGTACAGGTGGACTATGCAGGAAGTGAAGAAGCGTATCAGCTCAACATGGCAAAGGAGTTCGAACGTAATGATCAGCGTTACCGCTTTTTGAAGTGGGGAACGCAGGCGTTCAACGGGTTCAGTGTCATACCGCCCGGGATCGGTATCGTGCATCAGGTCAATCTGGAATATTTGGCAAAGGGCGTTTTCGAACGCGACGGAGTTTATTTTCCGGATTCACTGGTCGGCACCGACTCGCACACGACGATGATCAACGGACTCGGCATTGTCGGTTGGGGCGTCGGCGGCATCGAGGCGGAGGCCGGAATGTTGGGCCAGCCCGTTTATTTCCTTACGCCGGACGTTGTCGGCGTGAATCTCACCGGTGAACTTCCGCAGGGAGCGACCGCTACTGACCTGGTACTGCGTATCACCGAAGTTTTGCGAAAGACGAATGTCGTCGGCAAGTTTGTCGAGTTCTTCGGAGCCGGTGCCGCAGCCCTGAATGCCACCGATCGGGCGACCATCGCCAACATGGCTCCGGAATACGGGGCGACAATGGGCTTTTTCGGCGTGGATGAAAGGACGCTGGACTATTTCCGCAACACGGGCCGTACTTCGGAACAGATCGAAACCATCCGCAACTACTACAAAGCACAGGGAATGTTCGGCATTCCCGCCGTTGGAGATGTTGATTATACGTCGGTCGTTGATGTTGATCTGTCTGCCATTGTTCCTGCAGTCGCGGGCCCAAAACGCCCGCAGGATCGGATCGAGCTTGGCGATCTTGATAATAAGTTCCTTGAACTTTTCACGAAACCGGTCGCGGATGGTGGTTACGGCAAGAGCGAAGCCGACCTCGCTGAGAGATTTGACGTCAGCATTGGCAGTGAGCGAACCAGTGCGGCGATCGGTAACGGCGACGTTCTGATCGCTGCCATAACCTCGTGTACGAATACGTCAAACCCGTCGGTCATGATCGCCGCCGGCATAGTTGCTAAAAAGGCCGCTGAGCGGGGAATGAAGGTGCCGTCATACGTTAAGACATCGCTTGCGCCCGGTTCGCGTGTCGTTACGGAGTATCTTGAAAAGACTGGTCTCCAGCAGTATCTTGACGAGGTCGGCTTCAACCTCGTCGGCTACGGTTGTACGACCTGCATCGGCAATTCGGGGCCGCTCGATCCGTCGGTCGAAAAACAGATCGTAGATAATGATCTGATAGCCGCCTCGGTGCTCTCCGGAAACCGCAACTTCGAAGCTCGCGTTCATCAGAATATCAAGGCAAATTTCCTGATGTCGCCACCGCTGGTCGTGGCATTCGCACTTGCCGGAACTGTGCTCAATGACGTCAATACCGAACCGATCGGCAAGGACCGTGACGGAAACGACGTTTACCTTCGGGACATTTGGGCATCGCTTGACGAGGTCAAAGAGATGCTCGCCGCCGCGTTCGACCCGGAGGTGTACAAGGCGCTCTATTCGCAATTCGCCGAGCAGAATCCCCTTTGGAACAGTATCGAGTCAAGCGTCGGCCAAATATACGAGTGGGACCGCAGTTCGACATATATTCAGGAGCCGCCGTTCTTTGAAAAGTTTTCGATGGAAACGGGTAGCTTCTCCGACATTTATGGGGCAAGGGCGTTGGCGATCTTTGGAGATTCGGTGACAACCGACCACATTTCGCCCGCCGGAGCGATCAAGGCAAATTCGCCCGCGGGTCTTTATCTGCAGGAACAAGGGGTTGCACCGGCTGACTTCAATTCATACGGTTCGCGGCGCGGTAACGACCGAGTGATGCTCCGCGGCACCTTTGCCAACGTCCGGATCAAGAACCTCATGGCTGCACCGACCGAAGGCGGATTTACGCGGCATCAACCCGACGGAGCAGAAATGACCATCTACGACGCGGCGATGCAGTACGAGATCGAAAAAGTACCGCTCTTTATATTTGCGGGTAAGGAGTACGGCACCGGGAGTTCGCGTGACTGGGCCGCGAAGGGAACTTCGCTGATGGGCGTCAAGGCCGTAATAACTGAATCATTCGAGCGTATCCATCGTTCGAATCTTGTCGGAATGGGCGTTCTGCCGCTGCAGTTCAAGGACGGACAGTCGGCGGGTTCGCTGGGGCTCGACGGAACGGAAACATTTGCCCTCATTGGCCTCGAGAGTGGCGAAGTACGTCCGCGTCAGGACGTCACGCTGCGTATCACCCGAGCCGACGGAAGCACATCGGATGTGACGCTGATTTTAAGGATCGACACGCCGATCGAGATCGAGTATTATAAGAATGGCGGCATACTTCCGTATGTTCTGCGTCAGTTGATCAGTTAACCGCCGATTTAGTTCAAAAGATCCCTCCTTGTCTTGTCGCCTCGCCCCTTCGGGCATAGGGCGACGAGATATTTCTTTCCTTTTTTGCTGGAAAGTCGTACAGTTTAATCATACTTGAAATTACGGACGAAACGATTTGACGATCTCTCACCGAGGTTCCGTTTCGATAAAGAAATATATGAAAAGGCTATTTGCGCTTTTTTCGATCGTCGTTCTGTGCGGGTATAGCTCCCTCCCGATCGCCGCCCAGCGTGTCGGCCGTCAGGTCAAGGACACGCTCGCCGCTGAGACTCAGCTGCCGGTTGGCATCGATGTTCGTGCTTATTCCGACGGACGTTCTACGGTCGTCACTTGGTCGGACAATTCGACGGTTCGGGCCGTTGGGTTTGACGTTTATCGGCTGGCTACAAAGGGTTTGGAACGTATCTCGGTAAATCCCGTGCTCGGCACCAATCCGGCAAGCCGCACCGAACGCGAGCCTTTTGTCGAACGCAGCTTTCGTTTTGACGGCGGTGCTGTTGGCGATCTGTACGTCGTCGAGTCATTTGGCCCGAACGGCGATCGTTGGCGGAGTTCTCCGGCGGCTTCGCAGTACGCGGGCGATCTTGCGGCGATCACCGGGTCTGCGTCGGCCGAAGGCGGAGACCGGACCGGCCAGAAGTCCGCCAGATTTGAGAGATCGGGGCTACAACTGCCGCGTGAACTGTACAACGAGACGACCAAGTCGGTTCCTATGCCCGACCGCGTGAATCAGTTCGCCGTCGCCGCGCAGGGCGGAGCAACTATCGGCGTCAAGGCCAAGGGATTTTACCGCGTGACGAAAGCAGAACTTCAGGCGGCACAATTTGACGTAAATTCCGATCCTGCGAAATGGCAGCTTTTTGCCAATGGCGTTGAGCAGGCGATCATCGTCGCTCCCAACGGTGACTATATCGAGTTTTTCGGCAAGGCCGACGAGACGAACGAGTCGGACATTAACGCTTATTTTTTGGTCGTCGGTGCGAACAATGGCAAACGCATGGCGACCGCAGTCTCGAGGCCCGGCGGCGTTTCGGTCAAATCGACGAACTATCGTTCGGTCTATGACAAGAAAGAAAGAGTAAATTACGTCTGGGACATACTGAACGGCGATGCCGAAAACTACTGGGGTAACCTCATCAGTTCGAGCCCGCTGAATTTTTCGTTTACGTTGACGGGCGTCGATACTGCGGCGACGACCGCGACTTTTGATATCAAGCTCCAGGGATTTTCAACGACACCGCATTCGGTCAATATTTCGGTCAACGGCACCAGCATTGGTACCCAGATCGGCAGCGGCCAGACGCCTATGGCCGGGACGTTCACCGTTCCTGTAAGCGCTCTGATGGAGGGCACGAACACCCTCCAAATGACCGCTCCTGCATCGGGTGACTACACACTTTTCGACCGTGTGACGGTAACTTACTCGCGGAGGTTCGCGGCCGACCAGAATCGACTTGATTTTTACACTTCCAACTACAAGAGCACTGTGCTCACCGGGTTTACGACGTCGGATATTCGCGTATTCGATACGACGCAGGAAGGCCAACCGATCCAGGTCACCGACTTTCCCATCGTTCAAAACGGAGCCGTATTCGATGCAAAACTTTCCGCCGCCCGCGGCCGTGTGATGTATGCGGTTGCTTCGACGGGAATACGACAGGCCGAGTACGTTCGTTACAATCAGCCGTCGGAACTTGCGTCTAACTATCAATCGGCCAAACTCGTGATAATCACTTACGGTGGATTTCGCCAACAGGCTTCCGACTGGCAGCAATATCGTGTAACCCGCGATTTTCCGGTCATGGTCGTTGATGTTGCTGATATCTTCGACGAGTTCAACTATGGGAAATCTAGTGCGGACTCCATCCTCGCGTTCATCACATACGCACACAACAATTGGCAGATCGCTCCTGATTACGTTCTGATCCTGGGCGATGCCTCGTACGACCCCAAGAATTTTAGCGGGATGGGCAATACGAATCTTGTGCCGACCAAGATCATCGACACCCTGTATGAGGAAACCGGCAGCGACGAGGCCCTTGCCGATATAGACCACGACGGACTTTCAGATTTGGCGATCGGCCGAATACCGGCAAAAACGCCTCAGGATGTCACAAATGCACTCGCCAAGGTAATGTCATTTGAGACACCGGTCAATCAAAATATGGACCGTGGGGCTATATTCGCTTATGATCTGCCGATCGGCTGGAATTTTGAGGCAAGCAGCCATGTTTTAGGCGATCAGCTTCCGGCATCTGTGCCGAAGGTCTACATTGGCCGCGGCGATGCCAATTCGGCGACGACGCTTATTAACGAGATCAATCTCGGTCGGTACATCGTTAACTATTCGGGCCACGGTTCGACAGGTGTGTGGGCCGCGTCGAGCTTTTTCGGCGTCAACAGCGTACCGCAGTTGACCAACGCCAACCACCTTTCACTGTTTACGATGCTGACCTGTTTGAACGGCTATTTTGTCAGTCCGTACGCCGACAGTCTGGCCGAAAAGCTGCACAATGCGCAGAACGGCGGTTCTGTGATGAGCTGGGCATCGACCGGTAAGACGACGCCGGATATTCAGATGATCATGGCAACGCGCTTTTACGAACAATTGGCTCTCGGCAATATCAAACGAATGGGCGACCTTGTCCGCGACGCCAAGGCCCAGATCCCCGGGGGCAGCGATGTTCGCTATTCCTGGGTGCTGCTTGGCGACCCTATGCTGAAAGTCAGGCAGTAGAGCAACATGAACATGAAAAAGGGCGTGCCGACGGCACGCCCTTTTTCGTTTGAATGAATACTCGCGGCGGGATTTGAACCTGCGACTTCTTCCTTCGGAGGGAAGCACTCTATCCACTGAGCTACGCGAGCACAAGAACCTCTCCCATGATACCAAATCGCCCTATCGCGGGACAATTGTCACGC
>JAIBCA010000161.1 GCA_019694345.1 Pyrinomonadaceae bacterium
TCGGCGGGACTCCCGGGGTGTTCTGGCGGCACGAAGACCCTTTGACCAGCAGCTATCGAAAGATCGACGCTAGCGGCAACGAAGGCGGCAGCCTTGCCGACTCTCCGGCAAACGTCGAATACGACCCGCTCGGCGGAGCGATCCCGACGATCGACTTAGATGCAACGGCTTTCCCAGTTACAGTCCAATTTCCGAAAACTATTCCCCGTATCAGCTCTCGGAATACAGGGAAAATGGTAATTGGTCATTCGATAGTATATTCGCGACCCTTGCTAGAGTCCGCGATGACAGCAGCATGCGAGCCTATATTTTTATTTATTCTAGTCGTGAAAATGTGAGTTCGGCGATGAAGATGAAGTCGGAACTTAAAAAATATATTCGAAATGTGATTAAGTCAAAATCCAAATTTATCGTGGTTGAGCTTGGCGGAATTCGAAGTGGATTAGAAATCGAAACATTCTTGATTTCCGATGGGAATCCAATTCCAATGGCTCGGCCATTCTTCGCGATAAATAAGTAGTTCTGTAGCAAAACGTCTGAAGAGTTCGGAGGACTTTAATCAGAGCGTCTGACATGATGTCATAAGAACGTTTCTCGAGGCATCGAATTTGAGCGGCGGGTCAAGCATACAAATTGGTTTAATGGAAAGACAAACGGATTTAGTAGCCAAACTACAGTTTTACACGAGGCGCTACACTCACTAACTGGAAAGAGCGATGAAAAACTATTTACGCTACTAACGGGGAAGACAGCCGATTATGTTGAGTCAAGTATGGGAATTTCGCAAGCTTTACGGGAAAGCGGGTGCACAAAATGAGACGTTCAATTAATAATCAAATGAGTCAGATGATCAAGCAGTTCATAGACTTTGTTCTTATATTGGCTTTGTCGGCAACTGTAGTATTTGCGCAGAAAATGAGACGTGAAAAGCCGATTGAATGTAGGAGTAAACTGACAGTTCACGGAAAGTTTCGAACCGCATTTGTTGGTTCTTCAGGAGCGGGCGGGCTATTTGTGGTTGACTTGATCGTCATTCCTGAAAATCAGACTGATGAGAATTATTTGGCCATTGCAAATCAGTTAAAGGCGAAATACTGTAAAGAGGATTACATGGCAGTATCTATGTATTGTAAACCTCCCACGATTAGTGCCAGCTAGGAATACACATTTCCGGTTTTGTGTTGTGTGAGATATTCGCTGGGAGGCATGCCTCCCAGCGAATCGTGCGGGCGGTGGTGGTTGTAGATCTCCAGCCACCGTTCCGTCTGCGATCTCACGTCCGATAAACTCTCAAAGATATACATATCAAGCACGGCCTCGCGGTACGTGCGGTTAAAGCGTTCGATAAAGCCGTTCTGCATAGGACGACCGGGCTGCGTGAATTCGAGCTCGACATTGTTTTGCTCGGCCCAGTCCGCAACCGCCACGGCCGTGAACTCCGGCCCGTTATCGAATCTAAGTCTGACGGGAAGCCCCCGCCACTCGGCTATCTGGTCAAGTACTCTTGTCACCCTCGTCGACGGCAAGCTCGTGTCCACCTCGATCGCCAGTGCCTCACGGTTAAAGTCGTCTACCACGTTAAAGGTCCTGAAACGTCGTCCGTCCCATAATGCATCGCTCATGAAATCAGCCGACCAGCAGTGGTTCGCGGCCTGCGGTACGCTGAGCGGATCAGGGTTCCGGGCCGGTAATCTCCGCTTGTGCTTTCGACGCTTATTCAGCTTCATCTCGCAATATGCACGGTACACACGCTTGTGATTCCACCCTTTCCCCTCCCGCCGAAGCATCGCGAAGAACTTCCCGAATCCCATCTCAGGATGCATCGCCGCAAGCCTCGCCAGAGCCTCTTCGATCTCACGATCCTTATTTGCCCTCTGCCTGCAATAGTGAAACACCGTCCTCGACAGCCTCATCAACGAACAAGCCCGCCTCTCGCTCACCAGATGCTTCGCCCTGATGTGCGTCACCACAACACGCTTCTCTATCGCAGCCAGGGCTTTTTTTCGATCACGTCCTTCAGTATCCGATTATCCAACGCAAGATCCGCATACATCCTTTTTAATTGCCGGTTCTCTTCTTCCAGCTCCCGCATACGCTTGATGTCAGATGCCTCCATCCCGCCGAACTTCGACTTCCACTTGAAATACGTCGCCGTCGATATCCCCGCCTCCCGGCATACCTCCGCCACCGTCCGGCCCCCTTCAACCTGCTTCAGGATCCCTATCACCTGCGTCTCACTGAACTTCGATCTTGTCATTTCCAGTCCTCCTCCTGTCTTCCTATTCTGACCGGAAACTCTATTCTTGTCTGGTACTATTTTACGGGAGGGTTACAGTATGACAATCGTAAACACAATGAACTTGGTGGAATTCCTCAACCCGACCGTCCAATTGGCGGTTATCCGCGAGCTCTTTATCTTATAAAGCGGACGACCGGTGAGGAAGTTTTAGAGGTCTATAGGATCGTAAATGGGAAGATCGAAACACGGTCTTTGAACATTAATTAGGAGAAACGATTGGGGGCGGGCTACGTTGGTGCGATTCTTGCTTTCGATATAGACAGACAATATCTGATAGAAGACGACGGAGATTCCCAATCGAAGAGTGGTGACAATACAATTTTGATTTTGGATGACAAGAAATGTCGAGACGCAATTTCCGCCTATATGCAGCAAATTAAAGTCAGCAAAGGGAATAAATGAGACTTGATACTCGCACATTGGTGTTCATATGGCTTCTCAACGGCGTTCTACTTTCAACGGTCGTTTCTTTGGGGTATGGACAGGGTGTGAGTCGTGTATACCAAATAAGCGGACGTGTTGTTGATGTGAGTGGTCATCCGGTTGAGGGGGCCGAGGTTACCGTTTCCCCGTTCTATGACCTTTCATCAAAGGTGTTTGATCTGCTTGAAGAATCAACGGTAACTGATGCAAACGGCAGATTTTCTATTTCCAAACGATTCGGTGCCGGCACACGCCTGTATCTCTACACAGCTCTGTCTTCGACGGGTGAGTATCTGATCTCACCGCCGTTCAGTTTCTCGAATGCACGCGACAGACATTTTCTCGGGAAACTCTTTGTAACTCGGGAAAAGAGCGAAATCGAACTTGGAGATTTCCCTGTCCAATTTCATTTTGGCGACATGAGATTAAAGGTCACGAGTAATGGACGGTCGTTGACCGAAGCGGATTGGAAGAAACTCTGGATCGTGTTGAGCAATGACCGGAGGGTTGTACTCTATCAGCAAAGCATTGGGCCGGTCATCAAGCAACCGGAGATAGATATTCCCGCCTCGATCGCCTTTTATGCCCTGCCTGAAGGGAAGTACCGGATCGAATTTCGATCTTTCGATGATGACATTGTGCCGCCGACGGTTGGCCGCAGATCGTTGGGGGCGACTCGGCTGTTTGAAATAAAGCGAAATGAGACATTGAATCTGACAGTTGATCTGCTACTGAAATAATGCCGAGTAAAAGCAGGAAGAACAGCATGAAGAACAGTGTCAGACATTATGAAGACGGTTTCTCGAGGCATCGATTTTGAGCGGCGGGTCCGCTTTTTTGGGGCAAGTCGTTGGGAGGTTTACAGCACGCCCCGGAACGAGCGGCGATGCAGGCGGCACGGGCCGTGCCGGCGAAGTGCGGCCAGGTGCGAGGCGGCACCGTAGCCCTTGTGGCCGGCGAAACCATACTCGGGAAACTCGCTGTCGTAGGCTTTCATCAGACGGTCGCGGTACGTTTTGGCAAGGACCGATGCGGCCGCGATCGAGGCCGAGATGCTGTCGCCCTTGATGATCGCCTTTTGCGGCAGCGGACTTTGTTTGAGATGCAGGGCGTCTATCAGAAGGTGATCGGCCGCCGGGTCGAGCCCGTCGATGGCGAGCAGCATTGCCCGTTTTGTCGCCTCGAGTATATTGATACGGTCGATCTCGTCGGCCTCGACCCGGCCGATAGCATAGGCGACACACGTCAGTTTGAGTTCTTCGGCGATCGCCTCACGCCTTTTTTCGGTGAGCTTTTTGGAATCGTCGAGTCCCTCCGGCAGCGGTTTGCCGAGGTCAAGTATGCAGGCCGCCGCCACGACCGGACCGGCAAGGCACCCGCGGCCAACCTCATCGACGCCGGCAATGAACCGATAGCCTTCGTCAATGGCATTTTGCTCGAAGGCGATACCGATGCCGTCGATAACGACATCGTCAAACAAAGAAACGCGGGAGCCGGACCCGTCTGAAGCAAATGGATCCGAACTTCCCGCGTTAATCACGATCATACTCTCCCGACTAGGCCTTTTTGGTCTTGCCGCGTGTGTCGCGTTCCTTGATACGGGCTGCCTTACCACGCAGATCACGCAGGTAGTAGAGCTTGGCACGACGCACCTTACCGTGGCGGACGACGTCGATGTGGTCGATCACGGTCGCATGCAGCGGGAAGATACGCTCGACGCCGACGCCGAAGCTGACCTTGCGGACCGTCACTGTCTCGCGGACGCCGCCGTGTTTGCGGGCGATGCAGATGCCCTCAAATGCCTGAAGGCGTTCCTTGTTGCCTTCCTTGATGCGCACGTGTACGCGCAGCGTGTCGCCCGGCTGAAAAACCGGAACGCTCTCTTTCATTTGTGTCTTTTCGACGTTATCTAGTCTATTCATTTTCTATTTCG
>JAIBCA010000009.1 GCA_019694345.1 Pyrinomonadaceae bacterium
CCCGACTCGTATGCGATGACCTGCTGAGTGCGAAGGGCGATGCGAGCGGCATGTTCGGTCGGGAGGCCAAGTGCCTCGTCAAGTGAATTTGTGTGCAGGCTCTGCGTGCCTCCGAGGACGGCTGCAAGGGCCTGAATCGTCGTGCGAACGACATTGACGTCGGGCTGCTGCGCGGTTAGTGTCGAACCTGCAGTTTGGGTATGAAATCGAAGCATCATTGACTTCGGGTCTTTGGCACCGAAACGATCGCGCATTATCCTTGCCCAAAGGCGGCGGGCGGCACGATACTTGGCGACCTCTTCGAGCAAGTTGTTGTGGGCGTTGAAAAAGAACGATAGCCGCGGCCCGAAATCATCTACATTCAGCCCAACGCCGATCGCCGCCTGAACGTACGCGATGCCGTCGGCGAGCGTGAACGCAATCTCCTGTGCGGCGGTCGAGCCGGCCTCGCGAATGTGGTAGCCCGAGATCGAGATGGTGTTCCAGTTCGGCACCTCGGCCGCACAGTAGGCGAATGTGTCGGTGATCAACCGCAGACTCGGTTTTGGCGGATAGATGTATGTGCCTCTTGCAATGTATTCCTTCAGGATGTCGTTCTGTATCGTTCCGCCGATCTTGTCGAAGGCGACATTCTGTTTTTTCGCAACCGCCAAGTACAACGCCAAAAGCGTTGACGCCGTGGCATTTATCGTCATTGACGTCGTGACCTGATCAAGCGGTATACCGTCAAAGAGCGTCAGCATGTCGTTTAGACTGTCGATCGCCACGCCTACCTTTCCAACCTCGCCGGCGGCGAGCGGGTCATCGCTGTCGAGTCCGATCTGAGTCGGAAGATCAAATGCCACGCTTAGTCCAGTCGTGCCCTGTGAAAGCAGAAATTTGTACCGCGCATTCGATTCTTCTGCCGTTGCAAATCCGGCATATTGCCGCATCGTCCAGAACCGGCCGCGATACAGGTTCTTTCGGACACCGCGCGTATATGGATATTCCCCGGGCGATCCGAGGTCCGTACCATAATCTACCGGATTGGTATTTTCCGGATTGAAATCATTGGGAAGTTCGATCCCCGAGGAGGTCTCAAATCGTTCACGACGTTCTGCCATATTTTCTTTAGCTTACCATAACGATCGTGGTTTTTGACTTACGCGGACCCCTTGCGTAGCATTTCAGGTGAACCAAAGATCCGTTTCGGTGAATTGACCCGGAAGTGTCTCCGTATAGAGATTTCACGCGGTACGGGAGGGGCAAATACTTGAATTACTACAACTATTTCACTGAGATCGAAGACACGTTTATCCGGAGGCGAGCAAAGAATCTCTTTCTGAGCCCGCTTGACTGGGCACTGATCGAGACGTGGCAGGAGCGAGGCATTCCGCTGCATATTGTGATCCGGTCGATCGAATCGGTGTTTGATGTTTTTGATAAACAACCGGCAGGCACGCGTTCGATCAAGAGCCTGTTCTATTGCCGTGAAGAGGTCGAGGTTCAGTTCGCCGAATGGTCGCGATCGCAGGCAGGAAAGACCGCCGGACCTGTCGATGGCGGTGCCAGCGAGATGTTCACCGTCGAGAAGATATCGAGTCATATTTTGGGGGCGATCGCTGCTCTCAAGGCATGTCGAACGCCGGGACTTGCCGAGGATATTGAACGGTCGATCGCCCGGCTTGAAGAACTGATGAGCGGTCTGACGGATCAGTTTGAGGCGATAGACGGCACCTTATTGGATATTGAAAAATTACTTGAACGGTCGATGGTAACGAATTGGGATCCGGAGCATCTAAACAGTTTGAAGAAAGAGATCGCGGGCCAACTCAAGGAGTATAAGAAGAGCATGGAGCCGGACGCATATGCGAATATGTTCGATCTCATGCTATTGAAACGCCTTCGTGAGGAGGCGGGGATCCCGAGGTTCGGCTTGTTCTATTTATGAAAAGATCTATTGTATTAAGTCTATTGCTTCTGACATTTGTGATCGCCGGTTCGGCTCAGGTCAAGCCTCGGCCGACGCCGCGAAAGCCCGCACCGGCGGTACCGGTTGCCGAAGCCAAATCGACAGTTGATGATAAGGGTGTGGTCGTCGGGCGAACCTACACCAACACCACGTACCGCTTTGAGATCGAATTCCCAATGTCTTGGTTGATCCCTGATGACGACTTTGAGGACGTTATGCGTTCGAAGGGGTTTGATCTGAGTCTGAAAGCGCCGACAAATCTGTCACCGATCAGCCAAGCAAAGATCAACAAAGCCCTAAGATCAGTCAAGATACTTCTCACGGCCTACCGATCGATGCCCGGAACAGCAGACAACGCGATCGTGCGGATCTCGGCAGAGGATCTGGCTTCAAACCCGCAGATCAAGGACGCAGTAGATTATATTGACGCGGTCCGGACGACCTATCGTTCGATGAAACTGCCGTCGGATTTTCAATATTCCGAGACCGATGCCGAAAAACTGGGGGCAGAGCAGTTCGCCTTCATCGACACATCGTCGGCAGAGGGCAAAAAACGATTGTACGCGATAGTCCGCAACCGCCATGCGATCTGCTTTGTGCTCACATACAAGAGCGACGAAGATCTTTTTGCGTTCAGACGGATCCTTGAAGAGGGAAATTTTGATCTGACGAGTAAATAGATCGGTTTTCGACAGTTTCATGTGATAATCAGAACGAGTTTTTCAATTCACATCAGGAGACTTCGAAAATGAGTACACTCAGGATCAAAAAGCTTGGCGTCCTCTCGGTAGCGAAAATGTATGCGGCGATGGCATTTGTCATCAGCTTGTTGATCGCGATCCCATACGGCCTCTTTATTATCATTTTTTCGCTTATCGGAGCAGCCGGAGCCAAAGGCGATGCGGGGCTGATGGTCGGCGGCGGCGGCATCGTAATGGGGATCGTTGTAATGATAGCGTTGCCGGTGATTTACACCATTATGGCTTTTGTCGGCGGTGCTCTCGGGGCACTTATCTATAATATCTTTGCCGGATTTGTCGGCGGCATCGAGATCGAGGTTGAGAACGTAGCTTGAACCAGAAATACAACCCGGGCGATGTGCTCGATGTAAAGATCGAGAAGATGGTTCCGCGAGGATCGGGCCTCGCGTTTGCAGAGGATCTCACCTTATTTGTGCCGCTCGCCGTGCCGGGCGACCATGTTCGTGTACGCATCAACCGTATTAAGCGGCGCACTTCTTTCGCTGAGATCGTGACGATACTTGAGCCGGGACCGGATCGAATAGATCCGGCGTGCGTGCATTTCGGCATCTGCGGCGGATGTGATTTTCAACAGTTAAACTATCGTGCCCAGCTTTCGGCCAAGGCAGATATTATTCGCGATTGTCTCCACCGGATCGGCAAGATCGATATTGACGAGGTCGCGGTCATCGGCAGTCCGCAGGAGTTCGGATATAGATCTCGGGCCAAGTGGCATCTCGACCGGATGGAGCGGGCGATCGGTTATTTCAAACGCGACTCTCATGACGTGGTGAATGTCGAAAAATGCCCGATATTGACGCCGGAGGCACAGTCGGTGCTTGACGATCTGGCGACAAATATCGATTGGGCGATGCTATGGGATGACACTGCCGAGGTCGAAGCGGTTTGCGGCGACGGCGGCCGGTCGTCGATCTTCTCAGGATCGATGCCCGAGATGACGGATGAAGTGACCGTAACGGTTGCCGGCGAAGAGTTTTCGTTTTCGGCACGCAGTTTCTTTCAGGCCAATCGGTTACTCGCCGGCCAACTTGTCGAAACAGCGTTGGGCGGTGCCTCGGGCTCGACCGCTCTCGACCTTTATTGCGGCGTCGGCCTGTTTGCGATACCGCTTGCAAGAAAGTTCGAGCGCGTGATCGGCGTCGAGGACAATTCGATCGCAGTCGGATTTGCCAAAAAGAACGCTGCACGCTCCGGCCTCAAAAATATCGAGTTTCGACGTTCCGGTGTCCGTGACTTCCTGAGATCAAGCGAACTGGCTTCGACGGACCTCATCTTGATCGACCCGCCGCGTGCCGGTGCCGAAAAGGGTGTCATCGAGACGATCGCCGGCCTCCGCCCGAAACAGATCTCATACGTTTCGTGCGAACCGTCTATCCTTGCACGTGACCTGAGAATATTGCTCGACGCAGGATACCGTATCGACACGATCGTCGGACTGGACCTTTTCCCGCAGACGCATCACGTCGAGACCGTCGTTCGATTGGTGCTGAACTGACGTGTGGTTCGAACATTTTGGGTGCCTGCAACGTTATAGATATCGCAACCATTTGCCGGAGAGCGGCGAAATATTAACATAGAGATCAATTATGGCAAGAAAGAAACCTGATCAGTCAGATCCGTCGGAATCGATCGTCAAGGGATTGTCCGTTCGCTGCCGGTACTGCGGGCAGAAGAACGCTGTCAAAGAACGATATACAAACGGCGACGCGATCTGCGGCAAGTGCAAACTGCCGCTGTCGAACGAACCGCACAAGAAGTTCGCCGACCTTAACAAACACGATTATATTCACCCGGCGGACAGCAAGGCCCTGGCGGCTCTGCGGGCCATTCCGGGCATCGACACCGCGCTGAAAAAGCTCCTTGCCGTGACGGGCGAATCAGCGATCCGAGTTTCATTCATGGCGTCGGCGATAAAGGTCACGCCGAAGCA
>JAIBCA010000022.1 GCA_019694345.1 Pyrinomonadaceae bacterium
CTCAAAGATGTTCGGATGGACGCTGCAGCGATCCGAAGTTTCACCGGTCGCATATACTGAGATCCATATCGACGGTACCGCATACGGCGGAATGATGGCCATCGACGAGACTTGGGGCCCGACGCCGCCGCCGTCGCACTGGACGACCTATATCGCGGTCAATAATGCCGACGAGACCGTTTCGAAGATCGTCGAAAATGGCGGTTCGGTTCGCGTTCCTCCGTTTGACGCACCGGGCGTCGGCCGAATCTCTATCGTCGCCGATCCGTCAGGTGCGGCTTTTTCGATCATTCAGTTCGTCGCTCAGTAAGGCCGAACGAAAATAAAAAACCGAAAAGGCACGAAACGAGAAGATCTCTCATTTCGTGCCTTTCGTGCTTTTCGCAGGCTGGTACTTTATGCCCTGGTGCCGCTGAACGCGAGCGGTTCAGGCACGATCGGTGCGGACAGAGTGCCCGTCATCGTGTCGCCGCTCAGTTTGCCCGTGATCGCAAATTCGAGCGGCCTTCCCTGAAAATCGGCCTGCGCCGTCGCCGAGAGCTTGTTTCCGTCGATGCGGCCGTCAGCGATCGTCCCGTCGCCGAGCATTGTTTCGAGAACGCCGGTCAGCGCCTCGCCGTTTTGCTCCAGCGTGAGCGAGACCGGCAGTTCCTGGCCTTGAAAATCTATCAAAAGGTCCCATTTCCCTGCTGCGTCAGCCGGAGCCGCTCCCGCTGTGCTTGTGTATTTTTCGATATTCTGAAGATTGCCGTCCGTATCGAAGACCTCGACCAATGTCCCGTATGGCGCAGCCTGCGGCAGCACTTCTTCGGCGTCGCCGACTATCACGACCGCCATTTCATCGGGGCGAATGTGCTCGCGAGCGACCCGCAAAACGTCATCGACGGTAACCGCCTCGATATGGTCGCGATATGTCTGCAGATAGTCCTCCGGCAGCCCGTAGAGATGCTGATTGACGATCAGATTGGTCAAACCCTCCTGCGTTTCGGCCCGTATCGGGAAAACGCCCGTGAGAAAATTCTTGGCGTCGGCAAGCTCGTCATCGCCGACCTTATCGACACGGATCCGCTCGAGCTCGTAGAAAAATTCTTTGAGCGAATCGCCGGTCACGGCCGAACGAACCTCGGCCGTTGCTTCGGCCTCGCCCGCAAGCTTCTTGAAATCGAGCCGCGTGTACGCACCGTAGGTGTAGCCCTTTTCTTCACGCAGGTTCATAAATACCCGCGAGGATGCTCCCGCCCCGAGCACCTGATTCATCACGATCAGCGGGAAATAGTCCGGATGCTCACGCGGGACCCCGAGGTTCGAGATGACGATATTCGACTGAGCCGAGCCGGGCCGGTCAACGATCGTCACCGTTCGGGCATCGCGCTTCGGCGGCGGCGGAAAAGCGCCCGGAGCGACCGTTCCCGGCGGCCAGTCGCCGAAGAGTTCGCTGATCTCGGCGATCAGTTCGTCACGCTTGACGTCGCCGACGACGATGAACATCGCATTGTTCGGGATAAAGCGTTTGGCGTGAAATGCCGTCAGCATTTCGCGGGTCAGCTTCTCGATGTCGGCTGCGCTCGGGCTCACCTTGGCGTACGGATGATGGCCGTAGATCAGCCGTCCGACCTGCTCATTTGCCAAAAATCCCGGCTGCGAACGTTGAAATTTGAGATTCTCGATCGTATTTCGTCTGTAAAGGTCGAGTTCGGCCTCGGGAAACGTCGGACGCAGCGCCACCTCGGCCATCAGATGCAGGACGTCCGAACTGTATAGCGAAAGGCTCGACGCCGCGATGATCGTAAAATCATCCGACGAGCTCGCCGAGATGCTTGCCCCGAGCCGTTCGGTCTTTTCGGCGAGCTGCAGGCTTGTGTATTCAGTGGTTCCCTCGGTCAAAAGCGTTGTCATGGCCGAAGTCAGGCCGGTCGCATCGGCCGGATCGTTGACGTCGCCGCTCTGGAACACCAGCCGATAGCTCACCAGCGGCAGCCTCTCGTGCTCAAATATCACCAGCCGCAACCCATTGTCGAGCGTGGTTTGAAACGGCTTCGGTATCTCAAATGAGATCGGATCGAGCGGTGCGGGCGGCGTCTTTCTAAAGTCGTTGTTCATAAGATCTCTCTACCGCCTATCCTTTGCCGGCGGGGACGACATCGAGCAGTGCACGATTGTCGGTATTCAAATAATGGGCCGCCGCCATACGGATCTGTTCGGCCGTGACGGAAAGCAGCTCGTCGAGTTCGGTATTGATGAGCGTCGGGTCGCCGTCGTAGAGCGCGTATTCGGCGATCTGCTGTGCCCGCGACATCGACGATTGGCGCTGTCGGACCGTGTCATTGAGCAGCTGATTCTCGATCTTTTCCATTTCCTCGGCGGTCGGGCCGTGAGTGGCGAGGTCCCGGATCTCTTCCATAATTGTCTCGCGGATCTCGCTCAGGTCCTCTTCGGGTTTTGGTATCGCACCGATGAAAATGCTCGACGGCCCGCGGCGTTCGTCCGTAAACCCGAACAGTTGAATGACGCTTTCCGACCCTTTGACGAGCTTCTGATACAGCCGCGAGCTTTCGCCGTCATAGAGCACCTTTCCGGCAAGGTAAAGTGCGTTGAATTCGGGCGTTCGCCGCTCGGGTATCTTCCAGCCGATCAGAAACGCCGGGAACGGCGCGAGTTTGTCTTCCCATTCGCGGTATGTTGCGGCGACCTCAGCTGGTTCGCTGACGTCGAGTGCCGGCGGCAGCGGCTGCGAGGGAATATCGCCGAAGTATGTTTCGATCAGGCGTTTTGCAGTGTCCGGGTCGAAAGCACCCGACAGAGCGATGACGGCGTTGTTCGGCGCGTAATAGACTCGGAAAAACTCCTGCACGTCCTCGACCGTCGCGTCGTCGAGGTGTTCCATCGAACCGATCGTCGAGTGCGAATTGGCAAAATTCTTGTAGATCATCTCGTTGATCAGGTCGAATATCTGGCCGTACGGCTGGTTGTCGTACCGCAGCCGCTTTTCTTCCTTGACGGCCTCGCGTTGGTTATCGAGATTCTCCTGCGTGACGGCCAGGCTCCGCATCCTGTCGCTCTCGAGCCACAGTGCGAGCGGCAACTGGCTGGCGGGCAGCGTTTCGTAATAGTTCGTACGTTCGCTCGAAGTGGTACCGTTCATCGTGCCGCCGGCCTTCATTATGTGCTGAAAATGCCCGGCCTTCGGCACGTTCTCCGAGCCCTGGAACATCATGTGCTCGAACAGGTGCGCAAAGCCCGTACGGCCGTCGCGTTCGTTGCGCGAACCGACGTTGTAATAGACCGCGACCGACACGACCGGTATCGCGTTGTCGGGATTGAGCACGACCCTCAGGCCGTTCTCGAGTGTGTATTCTTCGATCTCAAGCGGGGTTAATTTGAATGTTTCAGTCATAAGATTCCCTGTTTTAATGAGAACACTTTGACGTACAAAAATCAACGAAGCCGCCCCGCCGAAACGCCGCCGGCTGCACGTTCGGCAGCAACTATTTGCCCGCGTTCTGAATCTGATCGGCAACGCCCGGCGAAATGTTGGTTTGACCGGCACGATAGTGAGTTGTTTAAGGCATTTACGTTGGATGAACTCTAAAACTATGATCTCGGAATTATCGCAAACCAGCAGAACCAATACATTTATCGGACTTATCCCGTCGGTGGTAAAGGCGGCCGACGCCAAGCTTCCGACCCGTTACGGCGATTTTCGCATCGCGGGTTACCGCTCACTAACGAGCGAAGAGGAATTTGTTGTCGTTTACAAGGGCGAGCTCCGCACCGGGGACGCCGTTCCCGTGCGCATCCATTCGCAGTGCCTGACGGGTGACGTGTTTCACTCGGCCAAGTGCGATTGCGGCGAGCAGCTCGACCTCGCCATGAAGGCCATCGCCGACGAAGGCCGCGGCGTTATCGTTTATCAGCAGCAGGAAGGCCGCGGCATCGGCATCATCAACAAGATACGCGCCTATGCGTTGCAGGACGAGGGTGCCGACACCATCGAGGCAAACGTCCGGCTCGGGCTCGATATCGACGCCCGCCGCTACGAACAGTGCGTCGAGATCCTGCGCGACCTCGGGCTCAGCCGCGTCAAGGCGCTGACAAACAACCCCGATAAGATCAACGCCATGCGCAGCGGCGGCATCGAGGTCGTCGAACGCGTCGCCACCGAGGTAGAACCGTCAAAACACACGCAAAACTACCTCAGCGTCAAAAAATTTCAAATGGGCCACCTGCTGTCCCTGGTCACGCCCTAACCTGCCCCAAAACCCGCAAACGCACCAACGCCCCAACCGAACCATCCGTTCGCTTGGGGCGTTTCGGCACTGTCGACCATACGCTAATTTGCATCATGAAAGGGTATCCATTATTGGATCTTTTTTTGCCCGCGTAGCGGGTATCAGCATAAAGCCACGTGGCGTGAGGAAACGTGGTGATATTTAACCTAACCCGCGTTTCGCGGCACATAGCCACGGTCTTTAGGCCGTGGTAAAGTTAGGGCTAAATTCAGAAGGGCGTTTTTAACGTCCTTTCTCCTATTGGCTTAAGCCAATCGCCGCAAGCCCGCTAAAGCGGGCTGAAAATCTTTTGGGCATCCATACCACGCCGTAAACGACGTGGCTATGTGCCGCTACGCGGACTAGAT
>JAIBCA010000066.1 GCA_019694345.1 Pyrinomonadaceae bacterium
ATCTCGTCCAGGATAGCGTCGAAACGGTCCGCGAACCGGATGTTGGGCGAGGTCCTGCGGATCAGGTCTGCAAGCCGCCGCATATTTTCGGCGGCTATCATGCCTTTCTCGCCTCCGAGGCACGAAAAATCGAAGCCCGTCGGCAATACCCGCCAGCCCCGCGGATCTGTCCGGCTATAGATGTCCATCACCGGATAGTCGGCCGAGGTTTCCGATTCGTCAAGCAATTTCGTATTTCCCGCCCTTTTGCGCTTTTCGAGGCGTTCGGTCCTGGTTTCGATGATAGTGCCGACGACGGCTAAGGCCAGATCACCGAATTTGATCGGATATGATTCGCCGCTATTAAAATCGATGAACGAACAGCCGTCTGCTCCTAACACGATGCCGCGGAGCCGATGCGGCGGGCGGCCGAGTGCCAGGTCGACATCCGCGACAACCTTTGACGCGATCCCCAGCCCGTTCAAACATGAAGCGGCCTCCGATGCGTCGGTTTCGTTCGCGAGACGGGCGATCGGCAGCGGGGTCAGGGCATTGAGGCACGCGGCGACCGCCTCCTCGGGCGTTCCCGTGACGCGGGCAACCTCTCGGACCGTCTGAGAGCTTACCGGAATGCGGGAAAAAGCTATCACATTGTATCCGGGTTCGACGTCGTCGGCCCGCCGTAGTCCGCCGGCAGGGTCCCTGACGGGGGCGGACGAAATAACGCTGCCGCAATAGATGCACTTCGGCCGATCCGGGGCGTTCGTCCGGCTGCATTTTGGGCAAACCACCAATTCGCCGGAAGCAAAACCGATCTCCTCGCTGCGGATCGGAGTTCCGTCAGCAAGGTATTTTTCTGTTCGATCGTGGTCGGATGATGACATGTATCAGTTTTCCGAAAAGCTGAATTTTAGCACTATCATAGATAATTTGCTTGACCATTCATTCTGCCGGAGGCAAACTAATAGTTGGCATATCCTTGAACGAGAAGCCCAAGGTCAAGGCGGCGAGTGTCGTAAGTTGTTTACTGATAGTTGTTTAGGTATTGAGATAGATATTTGATCAGTTTTTTTGGTTCACTTTATGAACCCGTAAGTTTACTTTTCAGACCGTTTTAGCCTCACCGCTCAGCCTGTTTTTCGCCTCGGGGATCTGCCTTAGATCTCGAAGTTAGAGGTGTGTAAGATGCAGTTCGATACGACTACCAGCTCGTCCTGGCAGTTTGGACATCGCGGCAGGGTTGCCGTCTTTATTGACGGAAACAACCTGTTTCACGCTGCCCGCTTTCATAACATTGACATTGACTACAACAAACTGCTCCGGGTGCTGCTCGGGGACGGCCGGCTGCTGCGAGCTTTTTTCTACACGGGAGTGGATGTCGGTGCGGAAAGGCAGCAGGGTTTTCTGCTCTGGATGAGGCGAAACGGTTTCCGTGTCGTCCAGAAAGAGCTTAAGACCTTTTATGACGGCACGCGCAAGGCCAATCTCGACGTTGAGATCGCCGTCGATATGCTCAGCCTTGCCGGCCGTTATGACACGGCGGTACTTGTTTCGGGCGATGAGGATTTTGTCTATGCGATCAACGCCGTCGCGTACAAGGGATGCCGCGTCGAGGTTGCAGGTTTCCGGTCGAATACGGCTCCGAGATTGATCGACGTCGCTGATTTCTTTATCGATCTCGGCGACATTGCCGATCTGATTAGAAAAGACTCGAACCAACACGGCGAATACGATGTGCCGTCATTTGTCCCGGCCGGCGAAATGCTCTCGCAGGAAACGCGAAACGAAGGTTACGGCCGACATGGCAGGCCGGCCTCGCCGGCAAGGGATTTTGCCGACGACGAGCGCGATTCGCATTCTGATATTGACCGTATCGCGGGCGAAAGATGAAATTGTTTACCGTTGAGGAAGCCAATGCCGTTCTGCCGTCGGTGATACCAAAGCTGCTCGACATCCGCGAGCTGTACGCGAAGATCGAGGTCATGCGGGACGAGGCGAGAACGGCGGCAGCGGCCTCGCAGTTCGGCGGCGGAATGCCCGGCGGGACCACCTACGTCAATGCCCTGTACCAGGTCGGAAAACTGACCACAGAACTCGGGGTGATCGGCGTTGAACTCAAGGATTATTCGCGCGGCCTGATCGACTTTCCGTGTATGCGAAACGACCGGATCGTTCTGCTTTGCTGGCAGATCGGCGACGGCGACGAGATCGCGTGGTGGCACGAGACCGATGCCGGCTTCGCGGGGCGAAAGCCTCTCTGATCTTATCCACAGGGTTTTCCACAGAGCGCAAGTTAATAATTTGTTACGAAAATGTATAAAAGGCTTAAGCTTCTGTGCGCTTTACGGTTGACGAGTTAAAGTATTTCCTGATAATATCAGCTAGTTTTTGCGAATCTCCTTTACCTAGATACTGAAAAGTTACAGGGAAATGCCTATGAACTGCCCGGTTTGCGATCGAAATCTGGCGCCGACGTTGTCAATTTGCCCGTCTTGCGGTGCAATGATGAATGACTCGGTTCGAGAAGAACTTCAGACAAAGATCACTCCCTCAGCCAAACTAAGGCGAATCGAGATGTCAGTCGCGTCCGAACCGTTGGCGGCCGAACCTAAACCGGTTCTGGCACCGCCGCCGCGGCCGATGATCCTCGAACAGATCCCTGCACCGGTCGATCGTCCGGCACTGGTCAGATCTGAGCCCGTGAATCGGGTGGTAACGGCTAATCTGACCCCAAAAGCAACGAGCCCGACACTCGTCGAGTTTCAAAACAAAAATATCGCGGTGCCGGAATGGCGGCTGCAGATGCAGAATGCGGTAAGGCAAAGAAAAGGCCTGACCGACGACAGCATTCCCGTCAACGTTGCGGCGACACAAGGCCGTTTGGCCACGCAAGGTGCGACCGCACTGAAGGCCGAGGTCGTCGAAGACCCGCTGCAGGCGGCCGAGATCGAAAATGCCGATCCACGCCTCGGGGCGGCTCTGAAGCGAATAGCCGAGTCGCGTCGAGCATTCTTGCCCGACGATCCAAAGGCACCGGCGTCCAAAGCGGCAGCGGCAAAGAACTTTCCTTTCAATGTAGTGGCACCGACGCCCAATAAGCCGGCCAGGCCGCCGATGCCGGCAAGTACTCCGGTTCGGCCGAAGCCAGCAATGGTCGCTCCGCTGCGAATGGAGCTCAAACTGGACACCAATAAACTGCCGCGGATCGAGACCGTCATTCCGGCTCCGGCCGTGGAGGCACCGCCGGCGGAAGAGACTGAAGTCTCAAAACTGCCGCTGATGCCGTCTCAGACCGAGTTTACGGAAGTTAACCGGATACTTATCAATTCAGAACACGAGGATCCGGAGTTGGACGAGGTTTACGCCGATGACGACGAGATCGAGGACCTTGCACCGCTGTCGATGCGATTTAACGCCGGGCTTTTTGACCTGATAATCGCTGTTTCGGTCAGCATGCTTGCGCTTTCGCCATTTGCGCTTGCGGGAGGCGACTGGTTCTCCAGGGCCGGTGTGCTCACATTTGTCGGAACCTGCGCGATCGTTACGTTTGCCTACCTTACGGCAGCTGTCGGATTCTTTGGCAAAACGTTGGGAATGCGCCTTTTCGCCCTGGAGTTGGTAGATGCCGAGGCGAACGAGTATCCATCGATCCATCAGGCGGCGGTGAGTTCGTCGGTCTTTATCTTGTCGATCATATTTGCCGGTATCGGGTTCATTCCGATGCTGTTCAATGACGAGCGGCGGGCCGCCCACGACCTATTGTCGGGTACGATCATCGTCCGCGAGTTCTGAATTCAGGAACCAGAACGAATTGCCCAAAAGTTCCGTCAGGCGGATCCTTTGGGCTTTTGTGCGTGTAAATTACACTAATCGTTATGGACGACCAACAGCGGCAAAGATCGAAGATCGAACTCGCGAATGAAAGATTCGAGCTGATCGCCGCAGCGGCACGAAAGAAGGTTGCCAGCGAGGCCGCCAAACGCCGCCGCCTGATAAAGAATCTGCAGGGTGACCTCGTGAAACACGGCGATCCGGAGCACTGGAAACGCTGCGGCGATCTGATCCTGGCGAACGTACATAATGCCCGGCGGCTCGGTGCGAAGATCATCGTAAAGGACTATTTCAGTGACGACGTGCCGGACGTCGAGATCGAGGGCGACGCAAGCAAACCTCTGAATGAGATCGCCGAAGGCTATTTTCGGCTGTACACAAAGGCTCGAAACGGCGTGGCTGTGATCACCGAGCGGATCGCCGCTTGCGAGGCTGCGATAGCACGGCAGAGCGAGATCGCCGCCCGTGTCGAAGCGGCGGTCGAGGCCCGGGACCTCGCGTATCTCGAGTCTCTGCTTGAACCACCGAGAAAGATCGTCGAGAAGGCTCGCAAGAAAAAAAAGGACGTTGAGTTTAGCGGGGCACGCCGATTCGTATCGTCTGACGGATTTGAGATCCTCGTCGGAAAAAAGGCCAAGGATAACGACTTTCTGACATTTCGCGTGGCAAAGTCGCTCGATACGTGGCTGCACGCAGCAGACTTTCCGGGCTCACATGTCGTGATCCACAATCCCAATCGAAAGGAGATCCCGGATCGGACGTTGCTGGAGGCGGCTCAGATCGCGGCATTTTACAGTGATGCCCGAAAGCTGGCCA
>JAIBCA010000115.1 GCA_019694345.1 Pyrinomonadaceae bacterium
AACCTCCGGTCTTTTGACCTGAGCCGACACTCCCATAGCCAACGCAAGAGTGCAAAACAGCAATCGATAGAAACTCATATGAATTCACTCTTCGAAACCAGTAGCGGACGATCCGTTGCTCTTCGCGACCGCATAGATTCGCAGCCCTAACGAGATCATCACGACCGATATCGCTATCCAGATGATGACCCAAATAAATCCCGGGATGCCGCTCGCCGCAGCCATATTTGCGGCGTCGTTCGATATGCTCGACCCAACGAGCGGGGCGTTGATGAAGAAGACCGTTTTGAGATCAAAGAGGGAATTGAGCAAGCATTGTATCGCAAGGAAAGCAACCGCGAAATTCGCCGTCCTAACGTTGGCAAATTTACCCAAGGCCAGCAGGCCCAAGGTCAACGAAACGCCCGCGACGACGGTGAATAGAACACTTGAAAACGAAACGTTGAGCGACAGAAAATGAAATATCGGGCTCAGAATGGCAAAAACCAAGGTCATCACGCCGACAAATATCCCTGATCCCACCAGCACCTTGTGCGGTGAGACCGACCTGCGGATCAAGAGCAGCATTATCACGCCAAAAACCGTCGTGCCCAAATATCCCGCACTCGACGTCAGCATGGCACCAAACCAGCCCGACGGTGCCGAATAGACCGCTCCGCTGCCGTCCGAGGCGATCGTTAGGCTCTGCACCGAGCCGCCGGTTAGGACGGCGATCAGGGCGTGGCTGCCCTCATGAATAAAGGTCACGAACAATCTGATCGGATAGACCAAGTAATCTGCGTATGGAATGAACCACAACGCGATCGTGATAATTGTCGCGAGGATGAGTAGTACGACCTGCGGTTTGGCATCTTCGGCTAATTTGAATCCCATATGAAAAAATACCTCTCTGCGGACTTATGACCGAATACGCTTATTGTAATCAAAAGTTCGACGGTTGTCGCCGTTTATTTGCTGACGGACGGCCGCTGATAGTCGCTCTTGCCGCCCGTTTTGCTCTCGAGTCGGATGTCGGTGATGACGATATCCTTTTGTACCGCCTTGCACATATCATAGATCGTTAGGGCGGCTATCGAGGCTGCGGTCAGTGCCTCCATTTCCACGCCGGTCTGGGCGGATGTTATGGCCTCGGCCTCAATTTTGATGCCGGTATCGCAAAACTCGGCGGCAATGTTCACCTTCGAAAGGTTGATCTGGTGACACAGAGGTATCAACTCGGACGTGCGTTTCGCGGCCATTATGCCCGCAATGCGTGCTATCTCGAGCGGGTTGCCCTTTGGGTTTGTGTTTGAGCGCAGCTTCGCAAGCGTCTTTTCCGAAAGCATCACGCGGGCTGACGCTACGGCTCGCCGTACGGTTTCCTGCTTGCCCGAGACGTCGACCATCCTGATCTTTCCCGATTCGTCAAAATGCGATAGTTCGCTCATAACTTTCTTGCCTCAAAGATCAAAGTGTTTCCGCCGAGAAGCACCTCGTCCGAATTCAGTTCGTCCGTCCAACGCTCAGAGCGTCTGCCCTTGGACGAAAATTTCGAAACGAATCGGATTAGGAATGCCAGCGGCCAAAACGCCCAGGTATTCTTTTTTTTCTTGTCGCGGTAGGTCCCGACGATCTCAAACCCATACTTTTCGAGCAGAAATCTCAGTTCCGAATAGCCTATCGGGTTGACGTGCAGGGCAATCTCTTCCATGCTGGGAAATTCGCGGCTGATCGCGTCAAGCGTGGGCCGCGAGAGCGGTTTGAAATGCGAGGTGTAGCCCGAAAATAGCCATTTCAAGCGTTCCTCGATGTTCATGATGTTCGGCACGGAAACGATCAGGCAGCCGTCCGAAACGGTCAAACGGGCAAATTCGGCGATGGCGTTCGAAGGGTTTTCGATGTGCTCGAGGCCTTCGACACATACGACTGTACCAAAATCGCCGTCGTCGTACGGCAGGCGAGTGTCGAGATTGCCTGAGCGGATCTCGACGCCGTCGAGGCGAAATATCTCGGGGTAAAGGTCGCAGCAGGCCACGTCGAAACCCAGCCGTTTAAGGCGTTTAGCAAGAGCTCCCTCACCCGCCGGGACGTCGAGCAGGCGGCCCTTTGCACGGTCGGCGAGAATGCTCACGACGGTTTCGTGGATCGCCTCGTGTGCGAGTGCGGCTGGTTCGGTCATATTCATCAAACTACAAAAATAGCACAGTCGAAACGTCGCCGGCCTCGTGCCTCTCGCCGGCCGCGATCACGATCAAAGCATCAGCACGCGAATAGCCGACAAAATCGGACGATCCCTGCCAACGTGTCGGGAAAGCGACAAGTCGGCCCTTTTCGTCGGTGGTGAGCGTCGCTGGAAGGTATGTGGCGCGTTCCTTTGCGGCCTTTGCCGGTTTGCCGAGCACAGCGTGCCCGGCTCGCAAATACGGCATCGACGCCCCCTGCAGCCGCATCAAAGCCGGCCGCACGAACAGCTCGAACGTTACCGCCGCCGAGACCGGATTGCCTGGCAGCCCGAATATCAACTTTTCGCCGAGCGTGGCAAAGACCGCCGGTTTACCGGGCTTGAGGCTGACCTTTTCAAAATGGATCGTCGCCCCCAGACGGCTCAAGGCCGGTTTGGTCAGGTCGTATTTACCGACCGAAACACCGCCGGTGATAATTAGCACGTCGGACGTCTCAAGTGCCTCCGAAATGCGGCCGGTCAGGCGTTCGAGGTTGTCGTCAGCTATGCGTAATTCACACGGCAAAGCTCCGCATTTCGCTGAAAGAGCCGACAGCATCGGGGCGTTCGAATTACGTATCTGGTCGATGCCGGGCGTTTCCTCGACCGGCACGATCTCGGTGCCGGTCGCCAGAATGCCGACGCTCGGACGCACAGACACGCTCACGCGGCTGCACCCGAACGCCGCGAGCGAGGGGATCATCCGCTCGGTGACGCGATCGCCGACCGCGAAAACCTGTTCACCCGCCTTGATCTCAGAGCCCTTAAAGACGACATTTGCCGCGGGTTTGGTGATTTCCTTGATCGAGACGATGCCGTCCGTCTCGCTGGTCAGTTCGACCTTTTGCACGGCGGTCGCCCCGCTCGGCAGCGGAGCCCCGGTCATTATCCTGATCGCCTCGCCGCTCTTCATTTCGTGATGCCATCCGTGTCCGGCCGACGCCTCACCGACGAGCTTGAGCGTAACCGGCGCCGACAGCGTATCGTCGGCGACCACCGCGTAACCGTCCATCTGCGAACGGTCGAACGGCGGTAGATCCGTGTCCGCGGCGATATCATCCCGAAGAACACGGCCGACGCACTCGGCGAGGGGAACGCTCTCGCTTCCAAGGAGACGAACCTCGCGGTCGATCAGCTTTAGGGCTTCTGAAACGGTTATCATCTGAGATAAGTATACGTTACGGTCATGGAATTTCTGCCAGTTGTTACACCGGGTGATCAGAAAGCGGCTATCAACTTTATTTCAGTACCGTACTCTTGATGAATGGTCCCGACGTATTTGTCCAATTCGATCTGGTTCTGTTTGGTCAGATCATCGTCCCTGACGGGTACATGGAGTTTTGCCGCCTGTTGGCAAAAGAACATTCCATACACGGTCTTTTCGATATTTGTCGGGTCCTTGGCAGAAAATCGGGCGATCTACCTACTGAATAAAACCAGTTCCGGAATCTAACTTGAGCAAACCAAAGTGGCTACTGTATTCACTATTTGATCAGATAAAATTCCGTTTGCCGCGGCCGAATGAACTTGAATCCGGACTTGGTCATCACGGCGTCGTCCTCAGCCATGATCGTGACTTTCTGGCCGTTCCATTCCGCGATGTTGGTCGAGGTGTTGAGTTCGATCGATGTAAATGACCCGATTCGAAACCGATCTTCGTCACCACCCAGGCTTTTTCGGAAATCTATAGACGCACCAAGGCCGTGGCCTTGGGCCCCGATCGGATGCGAATATATCATTGCGTCGATGCCCTGTTTCTTGCATTCGGCCATTGTCTTATCGTAGAGTTCCGAGCCGGTCATACCGGCCTGCCCAATGCTTAAGAGAATATCCTGCAACCGGTTCGTGTTCTTTAACGCTGTCTTCAATCCGGCCGGGGCATCTCTTTCACCGGATTTCAGGATATAGCCATGTTTTTGCCAATCGGTACTCAGCCCCATATAGATCAAACCAAAATCGACGTGGATCAGGTCGCCGCGTTCGAGAATCAGGGCCTCATCGGCCGTTTCAAGGAACTGCTGGGCAGCGCCTGTTGTTTGGGCCTCACGTTGGACTCTCAGGTCAGGTTGAAACCAGATATCGAGGCCAAGCTTATTGACCTGCTCCATCATCCACCAGCGAACGTCGCCGACGGTTGTTTTTCCGGGGTTGATAATTTCATTCGAGAATGCACGCCGAGTGATGACATCCGTGGCCAGCACCGCCTTTTCGTAATGAACCAATTCATCTGCAACTCGGGTATCAAAATAGTCGGTCAACAGTCTAGTAGCGGGCACGAACTTCTTTTCATTTGCCGGGCCGAGAGTTTCGGCAAGAAACTTGTAACCATCGTACGTCAGGCCGTTTTGCTGTCCGCGACTGCCACCGTAGTTAAGTGCGATAGTCTTCGGCGATCGTTCATCAACGATACGCCTAAGAGCCTGAGCTACATCCGCACGTGACGGATTAAGGACCTTGTAGTGCTTTTTTAATCGTTCCTCGAGGTAGCGTACGATCGCGATCCGCTCGACACGTTCACCGCGGTCGATGAATATAAAGAAATCTCGCCTTCCGACCATGGGTATCGGCGGAACGAGGTACTCGGTTACCGGGTCCGGATGAAACTCCTCGTTGACGACGATCCACATCTCAATACCATGGCGTTTCATCATCGGAAGAAGCAGTCCACCGAGCCGCTTTTCGAGCCATTGCTCCCGAACATCCATCTGTTCGCGTTGCGTCAATAACAACGGCATTTTCGGGATCGGGTCGTTAGATCGGTTTTGCGAACTGACGGCCGTGATCAGGATCAAGTGAGAAATGGCGAACGAAATTATTAGCTTCCGTGTTGACATATATGAGGCCAAAGAATCAACGTGCTTTCGCGGAAATTTTTGCGAAATGTTAGACTTCTATTTAGGATTTACGAGCGAAATTTTAGCACATTTCTAATAAGTGAGGACATAAGATTACCGTGATAGATTTTGAATTAACAGAGGACCACGAAGCACTGAAAGCCACCGTCCGCGAGTTTTGCGCCGGCGAGGTTGCTCCGTATATCAAGGAATGGGACGAAAAGGCTCAGTTCGACCGTTCAGTTTTTGACAAGATGGCTGAGCTCGGCCTGCTCGGCGTATGCATTCCTGAGCAATACGGCGGTGCCGGGTTTGACTACATCTCGCTCGGCCTGGTCTGTGAAGAACTTGAGGCGTGCGATACGTTCCTGCGTGTGGCAATGTCAGTACACGTCGGACTCAACAGCCTGAGCGTATACAGTTGGGGCACCGAGGAGCAAAAGCAAAAATATCTCGTACCGCAGGCAAAGGGCGATAAGCTCGCCACCTTTGGCCTTACCGAGCCCAACGCGGGCTCGGACGTCATAGGTATGCGTTCGTATGCGAAACGTGACGGCGACGACTGGATCCTGAACGGCGAAAAGATGTGGATCTCGCTGGCTGATGTCGCCGACCATTTCTTATTTTTCTGCTGGACCGACCCTGAAAAGCAAAAGGTGCGTGACCATAGCGGTATCAGCTGTTTTATTGTTGAACGTACGATGCCCGGGTTTTCGAGCGGCACCATTCACGGCAAACTCGGCATTAAGGCCGGGAATACCGGTTATTTCTCGCTGCAGGACGTCCGCGTGCCCGCCGCAAATATGCTCGGCCAGGAAGGAGAGGGCTTTAAGATCGCGATGTTCTCGCTCGAGAACGGCCGTTACACGGTCGCGTCGGGGGCGACCGGCGTTATCCGGGCTTCGCGTGACGCGTCGATCGCCTATGCCAATACCCGCGAGGTTCAGGGCCAGACGATCGCCAATTTCCAGTTAGTCAAGCAGAAGATCGCCAATATGGAGGCAGATTACCAGATGGCGCATTTGCTGTGGCTGAAATGCGGATGGCTTAAAAATGAAGGATTGCCGTCGGCCAAGGCCGCAAGCCTCGCTAAATGGCAAGCGACAGTGCGTTCTGAGACCGCAGCATCGGCTGCGATCGAGATCCACGGTGCCAATGGCTATACGAATGACTACCCGGTCGAGCGTTACCTGCGTAACTGTAAGGCCGCCGTGATCTACGAGGGAACACGCGACATCCATACGCTGATGCAAGCCGACTGGGCTCTCGGGCTTAAAAAGGAAAAGGTTGCCAGAGTGATCCTGCCACCGTATGCTGGTGCGGCGGGTGCCTAGATCGAAAATACAAACGCAAAAATGGCCGCGAGCGTGGTGCTCGCGGCCATTGTGATTATAGGTCGTTTTGATACGAACTACATTTTCTTGACGCTGTTCATCAGAGCCATTGTTTCCTTTTCATATTTTTGGAGGGCGTCTTTGGTTGCGTAAACGTTTACCAGAACCGGCTTTTTAGGGCCTTTGATAACGGTCAGGTTCCATGCGACGTCAACGCCTTCGTTCTTAGCCGTGCCGGACATGCCTCTGGCATCCATACCGTCCACTTTTGTTTCGGAACCCGGATTGTCGATCTTGACGTTCTTCAGATAGCTGTCAAGCTCGGCGGCCGCACCTTTGATAGCGGCTTCATAATCGCCGTCCTCAGGCACTGAGAAACGAAAATCGATCTCGCCGTCCGCATTGGTGATGACCGTGTCTTCGCCTTCTTTCTTGAAGTTCCAGCCTTTCGGTGCAGTGACCTGAATTCCAGCTTCTTCAATTTTGATGAGTTGTCCGTCGGTTGCCGGGGCGGCGGCGGTGTTCGATGCCGTGTTCGTCGCGGTGTTGGCCGCGGTATTCGATGCCGTATTGGTATTTGCCGGCTTGTTAGCGGCAGTGTTGGTAATATTGGCAGCAGGAGCTCCGCATGCCGTAAAGGCGGCTGCGGCAGCAGCAACGCCAAGTGTCAAAATGATCTTGTTCGTCATATTAAATCGTAATCCTCTCAAAGATTTTTGTAAAAATGGCCCACCGCGGTTTAAGACGGTTGACCAACGTCAAGATGCTATCATTTTGGTAATAAAATGCAAGCTAATAGAACGAGAAAGCCCGCCGATGAACCGGCGGGCTCTTAGTCCTACAAACCCTCGTCGGCCTATTTTCCGGCCGGTGAACTTTGCTTTACGTTGTCGATATCCGGACTGCCGCCGGTAAACTTCCATGCTCCGTTTTCCTTAATGAATGAAAATGCAGTCCACTTGATATAGGCACCGCCCTTTAGCTCGGCCACAGCCTTGTCTCCCTCGATCCTTTCATTGCGAACCTCAACCGGCTTTTCCGGGATCGTATCGTATTGAGCGAGGTAAGCGGCCATCCCGGTTTTCTTTTCTGCCTTCATATCGTCTTGGACAGACTTGATGAACGCGGCCGAAAGTACCGCCTGCAGAGCAGCGTCATCCTTTTTCTTCAATGCATCATAATAGGCATGCACTACCGGTGTGATCGTCGGAGCCGCATTTTCAGTCGCAGCCTCGGGCTTTGTCGTGGTAGCAACGGCGCTGTCGACATTGGTAGGGGCTGTCACGGTGTTGGAGACGTTGGCGGTATTGACTGCGTTGGTTTTGGCAGAGTTGCCGGCGTTGTTTGCGGGTGAACTGCCGCACGCCGATGCGAACAGGGAAAGTCCGATGATCGAAAAAAGTATTCTGAAATATCGCATAATAAATAAAAATGACCACTTCCGGATCAAAAGCAAGAGTATAATAAATTTAATAAAAATGAACAAAACTGCCCAACTTGAGCTGCATAGGATCTACCTTATCGACGCTCTGCCCGAGCCACTGACACGAGCGAGCAGTCACCTTCAGATCTACGACAACTACATCCCGGGAACACGGCTTCGCACTCGGTCGATTCGCGATCCATATTCGAAAGCTTGGACCTACATCCTGCAACAGCGTCTTCGCACAGACGATGATCCGCCAGGCGTTAACAGACTCGCCGAAATGCACCTCAACGAAAAAGAGATCCAACTTCTTACGCCGCATCACGGCCGCGAGATCCGCAAGAACCGCTACTTTCACGAATTTGACCGGCATTTGTTCGCTTTTGACGTATATCTCGGCCGGCTGTGGGGACTGAATACCGTCCGCATCGATTTTGCAACGACCGAAGAGATGAGGCAATTCGAACAGCCGCCGTTTGCCGTCTTCGAGATCACTGGAAATGAGTTCTTTGAGGGCAGCGATCTTGTCACAAGGACATTTGCTGATATCCAAGACGAGGTCGCCAGATTAGGGGCGATACTCGCGAGTTTTACCGAGAGTCCGGACGAATAAGATAAGAATCAAAATAAAAAATGGCCGCTTCCGGCGATGATCGGGGCGGCCATTGTCCAAGTGAGATCCGGCGGTTGCCTATTGTTTGCGGGCCGCCATAGGGACGGCTCGTTCGAGCGAATCGTAGATCTGAAGATAGATCTTGGTTTCCCGAGGGATCAGAGCTGTCCAGTTTTCGCCGCCGCGGTTAATATATCCGGGTATTTTGGCCGGGTTTGAATTGTATCCGGCAGCCATCAATTGTTCAGGAGTGGCAATACCGGTTTGTAATGCACTGGCGACTGTCGGGCTTGCGATCAGATCATTCCAAGTCATTTGCATGTAGAGTAACATCGCCTTTGATGCGTTGACGTGGTCACGCATGCCTTCGACAAAATCCGGCATCAGGTAAACGCCGGGGAATCGGGCCCTCACCATTCGGTAAGTCGACGGTATCATCTGCACCATTCCCCCGGCACCAGCGGAACTTACAGAATAGCGGTACGTTTGGCCCTCATTAAGGGCGTAAAGCGTGAAGATATCGTTATAGATGTTCGGATGATATTCGGTCCTGAATCTCAGGTGGTCCACATGCTCGACCGTCGCGAGCCGCTCGGCGATGTCGGCCACCTTTGGCTGGATCATAATGCCGCGTTCGCGTAGGCGTTCGCGTGCGATCTCGATGGTATTTCTTACGTAAAATTGTCCGGCATTGACCACTTCCGGTGTGATCAGGCCGGCGTGGGTGGAAACGTAATAGGCCATCTCCTGAAATACGCCATTATTTTCGCGAGGATATTGTACGATCAGCGGCAGCTGTTGTTGGCCGCTTTGATCGACAATAGTGACCGGTGTGTTAACGCCGTTCGCGCGTACTGTCGTGACCGAAAACTGTCTGCCGGAAGCTGCCACGACCGCGGCTGGTACCGACGGTGTCAAAAACTGTTCTTTTGACAAAACAACATTGTCGATCTGACGCGTCCGCCAATCAAAAAATGCGATCCGGATCAGACTATTTGGAAACACCGGTGAAATTGATTCCGTGGATGCAGTGGTAAGCGGTCGAACTTGCATCATTCGCCGAGCCTCGGCGATCTTTGCCTTGATTTGAGCAAAACTAAGTCCTGACCTGTTGAGATTGCTAACCTGAGAGGTCTGGGTCACCGCCGGAACCGCTGAGCTGACAACAGGCGCCTGGACAGGTTTTGGAGCGGGAGTCGGGGCCGGCTTTGTCGCCAGAATCGTACTTGTCACGATCACGCGCGAATTCGTCGGCGAGGTCTGAGCCTGACCATTTCCGTCAAATAGGCTTATCGCCACTGCTGCAGACAAGACTATGGTCGAGGTAAAGCTATATTTCATAGGTAATCGGATCGGAAGTAGTAACCTAAAGTGATCAGGAATTTGCGCCGGCCAGTAACAGGTCTAAGATTCGCCTAATCGATACCCGGTTGTCAACAGTTTTCGAAAAATTTATATCTTATACAAGCAATAATTATGGGACGTATTTGTTTGTATTGGCCCCTGACTTAAGGTATAACAGGTCTTACTCCTTTGTTTACTGCATTTATCTATGAAAGAGCTCTTCGGAACAGATGGTATTCGCGGCCGAGCCGAGGTATTTCCGCTTGACGGCAAGACAGTGGCGGTGATCGGGCGATCTCTGGCGGGTCAGTTCGGGCGGCGGTTGCAGCGGCCCCCCAAATTTGTGATCGGGCGCGATACCCGCGAATCGGGTGAGAGCATCGAACGAGCTTTTTGCGCCGGTGCGGCCGCTGGCGGTGCCGAGTGTGTTTCGGCCGGGGTGATCACAACGCCCGGCGTGGCGTTTTTGACCTGCACCGAGGGATTTGATGCCGGCATCGTGATCAGTGCGTCGCATAACCCGTTTTACGACAATGGTATAAAGGTATTTTTGCCTTCGGGAAAGAAAATCGAGGATTCGATCGAACGCGAGACAGAAAGCGATATCTACGGGTCTGTGGATGATCCTGGATTGGCGGAGTCGCCAGCGGAAGTTATTGTTGCCGACAATTTTGTTGAGGATTATATTTCGCATTTGACGAATGCGGTCGATGGACTCACAGCACACGGCATCAAGATGGTTCTTGACTGTGCTAACGGTGCTGCTTCTTCCATCGCACCGCGTGTGTTCGGTCGCCTGGGAGCCGAAGTGATCGCGATCCATAATGAACCCGACGGCCGCAATATCAACGAGAATTGCGGGTCGCTACACCTTGAGCAACTTCGTTCGGCAGTCTTGGAGCACGGAGCCGATCTCGGCGTAGCGTTTGACGGCGACGCTGACCGGGCACTTTTTATCGATGAAACGGGCGCCATCGTTGATGGCGACGCGACATTGTGGGCGATGGCCCAATATCTGAAAAGTCATGGCCGGCTTGCCAACGGAAAGGTTGTAGCGACCGTTATGAGCAATATCGGGCTGGAATTGGCGATGAGTTCGATAGGGGTTGAACTTCTGCGGGCTCCGGTAGGTGACAAATACGTTCTTCAAAAATTGCTGGAGACGGATTCTGAGGTCGGCGGCGAACAGTCAGGCCATGTGATCTTTCCCCGGCACAGCCTCGTCGGCGACGGTATTATGACCGCACTTTTCATGTTGCGGGCAATGATCGAAAAGGGCGTGAGTTTGTCGCACATGGCAGACGGATTTGTCCGCTATCCGCAGATCCTCGTCAACATCAAGGTAGGTGAAAAGCCGCCTTTCGAATCGGTCCCCGCGATCGCTAATGCGGCAAGTGCAGTCGAGGCGGAACTGGGCGGTGAGGGAAGGCTGTTGCTTCGATATTCCGGCACCGAAAATCTTGCACGAGTGATGATCGAGGGCAGGGATCAAGATAAGGTCGAAGAACAGGCTAGCCGGATCGCCAAGGTCATTCGGGCCTCGATCGGGGTTGATGAATAGCATCCAAGTCGAAATGAGCGAGATCATAATTCCGATCCGAACTAAAGAAGACGAGCACTGTTATGACATTCGCGTCGGCAGCCACAAATTGCATTTGTCCGGCCGATGGGCGAGGAAGTGTGTCGGCAGGTTGGCCCGGAAAATCCTGATCATATCGAATGATAAGGTATTCGGCTTGTATGGGAACACGGTTGAAGCAACCCTGGCCGATTCGGGATTTTCCGTTTCTGTTTGGAAAATGCGCGACGGCGAGCGTTTCAAGAACATGCGGTCGATCGAGGCGGCGCTCGCCGCTTTCGCAGCTTCGGGGTTATCGCGAACCGATGCCGTTATTGCCCTTGGCGGCGGTGTTGTCGGTGATCTTGCCGGGTTTGCGGCATCGATCTATTTGCGCGGAATTGCATTTCTGCAGATACCGACCACACTGCTCGCAATGATCGATTCGTCGGTCGGTGGAAAAACCGGTATCAACTCAGATTTCGGCAAGAATACTATCGGGGCCTTCTATCAGCCAAAGGGTGTTCTGATCGACACCAATTGCCTCTCAACTTTGGATACAAGGGAAATGGCAGCAGGCTTTTGTGAGGCGATCAAACAAGGTGCGATCGGGAGTAGAGAGTTGTTTGATGAAGTGTCGTCAGTTCTCTCCGATTTTCATGCGGAGCGTTTGGCGGATCATTTTCGTGACCCTAAATATCGACCCCGGCTTGCCAGAATGATCTCGTCTCAGGTGAAATTCAAGGCTTGCATCGTAAGCGGCGATCAACGCGAATCTGCCGTCCGACGTGACCGGCGTTCGCGAAAGATACTGAACTTTGGCCATACGCTTGCCCATGCACTTGAAAAGGTCACCGACTATAAGTATTTTCGTCACGGCGAAGCCGTTGGCTACGGTATCATCTATGCGGCCGAACTCTCAAAAGAACTTGCATTGGTTGACGAGAAAGTTGTAAACTTGTTGAACGATGTTGTGCATCGTTCGGGCACGCTGCCTAAGCTGGACAACATTGATCCCAAGTTGGTCATTGAGGCTTTTCGATTTGACAAGAAACAGGTTGCCGGCTCTTTGCAAATGGTGCTTTTGAAGGGTATCGGTAAGCCGGTGATCGTTGACGGAGATGACATTCCGCATTCTGCTCATTTATCTGCGCTGAAACGCCTCTTTGCCCGTTAGTAATCAGCCGGTTGTTCCCGGCTTGACCAGGAGTAACAATACAATGAAAAACGCTTTGCAAGACCGCTCGTCGGAGCGCGGAAGCGCGGGCGTCAAGTTCGCGATATTTCTTGCGTTTCTTGGTTTATTCGGCCATGCCGCCTATAACTACGTGCCGGTTGCGTACGAAGCCGAGAGCCTGAAGACCGAAATGCACACATCGGTGATGCAGGGCTTGGCGCTGTCGGGAAAATTGAGCCCGGTCGATAATGTCAAAGGCCGGATCGAGAAAGCGATGGTTTCGAATGCCGTTCCGGCAGACGCGATATTGAACGTCACTCAGACCGGAAACATAATTCAGGCCAGGCTCTATTACGTTAGGCAAGTGCCGATCCTACCTTTTGGGATGTACACCTATAAATACGTGTTTGACCACACCGCAACACCGACCGGATTTTTGCTGAAACAGTAAGATCAAAGGGACGAGGCCATTGCCGTTCGAACCTTTATGGGTTGGATCTGGATCAAACTCTCGGGAGCGTCCGCAAGCCACGTCGTCGGACAAACGCCGCATGTGGTACATTTTTCGACCGCAGGACAGGGCAAACTTGCTCGGGATGCCCTGGCCTTTTCGTGTTCGGTCTTGAGAAACTCAAACGATAAACCCGAATCAACTATCGACCAAGGCAGGAATTCGTCGTAGCTTCGGTCGCGAGAGATGTGAAAATGCGGATCGATACCCGTTTCGCGTAAAGCCCGATTGATGTCACCCTTATAGCGGGCTGCGAGATCGATCGCCTTTGCAACGCTTCTGTCGCCGGATGAAAATAATGCCTGCTCGTGAGCAATTCTGGCCGACATATACCTGACCTCGACATTGGGGATTCTGCTCAGGCCCTTACAAACGTATTTGATGCGTTGCTTTAGTTCCTTTTCGTCGCAAATGCCGTCCCATTGCAGCGGAGTGTTCGGCTTGGGGACAAAACCGTTAAGCGAGGGAATTATCTTCCCCGCACGTCCAAATTTCTTACCCGCCTCAAGCATTCGGTCCTTTATGCGTTCGACCAGAACGAACATCTCGTCCAGGTCGTTGGTCGTCTCGGTCGGAAGACCGACCATCATATAGAGTTTTATCGTGAGCATCCCACGGTCAAAGACGGCACCGCAAATATCGACGATCTCGTCATTTGTGAGATTTTTATTAATCACTCGCCGCAGCCGGTCACTGCCCGTTTCGGGGGCAACAGCGATCTGCTGGTCGCGCGACTCAACTAGAGCGTCCAGAAGTTCGTCAGAGATCTGGTCCAGTCGAAGACTCGACACTGAGATCCGATAATCCATCGCACGAAGTTCACGAAGGATCGTCGAAATCTCAGGGTGATCGCAGACGGCCGTGGATACGAGTCCGATCTTGTTGGTCTTATGCCTCCATTCCCGTGCCTTGGCAAGAATATCTTTGGCCGGAACTACGCGAGGCGGATAATAGTTGTAACCAGCCCAACAGAATCTACAGCCCTGGGAGCAACCTCGCGAGATCTCGACGAGTAGACGGTCACCCATCTCGGCGCCGGGCGACCAGATCGATGTTGACGGGCAAAAAGTGTCCTGATTCACCAGAAACTCCGCCAATTCGATCTCACCGCGTAGGAGTGCCCGGCGAAGCGTTCCTTCTTTCGGGTTAACCGAGGCAAGGGCTCGTCCAACGCGACGCGGAATTCCGGGAACGTTTGGTAGATACTCAGCGACAGTACCATCATTATTATGAATTACATCGTAGAAGGCCGGGACATAGAAACCGCGTCCGATCGAGGCCAATTGACGCAAAACTTCGTCTTTTGAGCTATTTTCAAGGATCGCGTCGATCAGTTGATAGGCCAGGATCTCGCCCTCTCCGACCGCGATAACGTCAGTGAAATCGGCGATCGGCTCGGGATTGAGAAACGATGCCGCGCCGCCCATTACGACCAATGGGTGGCTCTCGCTGCGGTCCTTGGCCCAGACCGGTACGCCCGAGAGCTGCAGCATTCGGGCCATATTGAGGTAGTCTGTCTCAAATGAGATCGAGAAAGCAATAACATCAAAGCCCTTAACATGAGATTGGGTCTCAAGCGACATCAGCGGAGCACCGGTCTTTTCGTATTCGGCCATTTCATCGCGATCTGGCAAAAAGACCCGTTCGCAGACGACATCAGGGATCGTGTTGAAAAGCTCATACATCGTATGCAGGCCGAGGTTTGCCATCCCGATCGAATGGGTGTTTGGATAGCAAAGAGCGATTCGGAGAGCCCCGCCGCGGTCAACGACAAAACCATCTTCAACGCTCAGTTTCTTTTTATAACTTTCGACGATCCGCTTGCTCATAAGGTCAATCTTAGAAGATAGCAGAACGGTCTTGTGCTGCCAATAGAGAAGAACGGACGCCAACGTGGGGTTGACGTCCGCACTGACAACAAAGTCCAGGTGATCAGTTCTTTTTCTTGTCCTTTTCGGGCTTGCCACCGCCCGGCGTGACATAGTACGGACGATGCTGCACCTGATAGAGCTTGTCATCGTAAACGCCGTCGCCATCCACATCGACCTTGACCTCGATCTTGGATCTTGTTCCTGGCGGTTTCTTTTCGGCGAGGTCATACGTAAGGCTGTACTGGCTCCTCATAAGGGCGTTGATCGATTGCAAATAGCCCGGAACCTCGCCTTCGAAAGTCATTGGAAAGTGACGTCCGCCCGACTCGCGGGCAAGCGTGTTCATAATGTTCTGAGCCATCAAGAACGTCAATCGGCCCGGGCCGCCCGATATATCGTCAGTCGCACCGAGGCGATTTTCATACATCTTGAAGAACAAATTTCCGGTGCTGATAATGTAGATCGGCACGCCGGCCTCCTGGATGATCCGGCGGGCGTCGTCATATCCTATCTTAGAGAACGTGTCGATGCCGGACGCGACGAGGATTATGGCCTTTCGCTTGGACTTCACCGCGACCATTCCGGCGTAGTCGGATTTTTCTTCTTTTGAATTCTCAAGCACGACCGAATCCGCACGGCCGCCAACAAGAGCAAGTTTTAGTGCGTCGAACATCGCGTTTTCGCGAAATGCCGGCCGATTACGGAGCAGGAGGTCGATCGTCGCGCGGATACGGGCGGGGTCATTAGTAAAATCGGTGATCGGTGTTGGCCGCAGGTCATACGCGATAACCGATGCATAATCGTTCGGCGGTTTGATGAAACCGGTCATAAATTGAGCCACGGGCCGGATCACCTCGAAAGTGCCTGGGTCAAAGCGCCCTCCTGCCGCCGAACCGAGGACCTCGGTCCACTTGCTGTATTCGACAACGAGTGTGACCGTGATCGGAGCGTCAGGCGTGGCAAAGCTTGAGATCGTTTGCTTTACGCCATTCTCAAAAATCGCAAAATTAGCCTTATTTAGGCCGCTTATGATCTGGCCGGTCTTCTTATTGACGACCACCGCATCAACAGCAACGACGTTGGTCTCAACCCTTTCGATTGTATCGTCGATGATCGCATTCTTCTCTTCTTCACGGAGTTTGCGTTCCTCCTCAAGTTTCTTCAACTCTTCTTCTGTCGGAGGGGTAGGCCGCGTGTTCTTTTTTCCGCTGCCGGTATTTGTGTCAGGTTTCTGAGGCCTGGACTGTGCGAATGCCGGAACACGAAACGCCGGCAGCAAAATCGCCGCAAGGAATAGGTATGAGAAGAAGGATCGATATGCCCGACATTTCATAAGGGTTTGCTATGGAAATCCAATACTGACTTTGATACCGATTGTCCGCTTTTGGTTGGATGAAATCAAGATGCAGATCGGGCCGCCATGCACTAAGGCGATGACGGCCCGATTCAGTATCTCAACTTGGCCTGGGATCACTGACGGCAGACACGGTATGCTGAGTTGTACGTGGTGTTTCCCGGAAATACCGTCAATCCTTCAAAACAGGTTGAACTGACCGCGAAACCGTTGAATTCTGCCTCGGTCACGCTGCCATACATGATCGTGAAATGTAGCGTCTTATTGAGCGGGAGGCTGTTCTGATCCCAGAATCCGTTGTAATCAGGAGCCTGAGGTATCGCGATCGTACCGCCAAGGTCGAATGCGGCTGTGAAGCTCTGCTGGGAGCTTGGGAACTGCTCGCACTCGTAGAACGACGTCAAACCGCGTCCCGTGCAACTGGTTACCATGTAGTTGCCTGCCGTGATGACGTTGTCAGGGTATTGGAGGCTCGGCGTAAATGCGAGCAGGTTGTTATATGGATCCTTCTCATTCAGGCTCGACGAAGCGACGGTCGTCGTCATCGTGGGCTGTGTCGATGCAACCTGAAATTCGAAGTTGAAGGTGACAGTTCGGGTCTGGTTTTGCGACAGATTGCCAAAACTGCACTGGATCTTGTTCGCGACGACCGAGCAGGTTCCGCCCGAAGTCTGCACTGATGTGAGCTTTCCGAGGATGAACTGGCTCGGGCTCGTGTTGGTCAGCGGGAACGTAACCGTCAATGTGACTCCTTGTGCGGTCTGATTGCCGATGTTGCGGACTCGCGTCGAGTATTGATACGGCGACTCAACGGTCGGACTCGACGAACCTTGCCAGGCCAGCACCGAAAGATTTGGCGCCGGAGGTGCGGCGGCAACCGAGATTGATCCGAAAATTACGATCCCTGACAAAAGCGAAAGAGCGAAAACGCTCCGTGAGACTAAGTTCTTCATTTTTTTCTCCTGTAAGTTTTCTTCTTGAACACAAGATCACGCGTGTCCTGTACTTGTGAGAACGCCGGGACCAAAAGAAGCTTGCAACCAAATTACAAGAATTTATAACCTCTGTTAATGCAACACTTATGCTGTATGGGGTTTGACTTTCCCGCATCCTCGCTCGACAACGTGAAGGTAATTGCATACAGTTTTGGTAGACTTCTGGACCACAGCAACGACTTTTTCCACGACGCTTCGCCCGTATTTACGCGATCGCGCGCGCAGATGATATGAAAGAGATTTTTGACCCAACGAACCGAAATTTCCGAGAGTGTTTTTTGTCCTTTGTATGTCTCGTTTTGATCATTTCCGCGGTTGTACAGGTGACGGCGCAGGCAAAGCCTGTCTCCCGACAGGAGACATTGCGCGGTTCGATCACGCCTGAGCGCGAATGGTGGGACGTTTTGCATTACGATCTTTCCGTGCAGTTTTTGCCCGATACCAGAACGATAAAAGGGTCGAATGTCATCACATTCAAGGCCCTTAAACCCGGCAGCAAAATGCAGATCGACCTGCAGACGCCGCTCGTGATCACGAGAGTTGTATCCGGCGGAGAAGTCCTCGCGTTTGAACGCGAGGGAAACGTGTACTGGATCACGTTCTCAAGGGAAGTAAAACCCGGTATCGAGAGCAAGGTAGAAATATCATACGAAGGAAGGCCGACGGCAAGCACCAATCCGCCTTGGAGCGGCGGCGTAACATGGGGACGTGACGACCTCGGTGATCATTACATCACAACAACTTGCCAGGGGATCGGCGCGAGTATCTGGTGGCCAAATAAGGACATCGGCTATGACGAGCCTGATCGTGGTATGAAGATCAATATTACGGTACCCGATGATCTGGTAGCGGTCTCGAACGGCCGGCTGAAGGGCGTCGATCATGACGTTAAGAGCAAGACAAAGACGTTTCATTGGCAGGTCGTGAACCCGATCAATAATTACGGCGTCAACGCAAATATCGGCAAATATGTCACCTGGGCGGAAAAATATCAGGGTGTCGGCGGGCCGCTGGACGTAAGCTATTGGGTGCTTGCTCATCAAAAGGCTGCGGCAGTGAAACAGTTCAAGGAAGTTCCGCGAATGCTGAAGGCGTTCGAGTATTGGTTCGGCAGGTATCCTTGGTACGAGGACGGTTATAAGCTTGTGTCGGTATCGTACGCGGGTATGGAACATCAGAGTTCGGTTACGTACGGCAACTGGTTTCGAAACGGCTATCGGGGACGCGACGTTAGTTTTACCGGCATCGGTTACAAGTTCGACTTCATAATCGTTCACGAATCAGGCCACGAATGGTTCGGCAACAATATCTCGATGAAGGACGCCGCCGATATGTGGGTTCACGAAGGATTCACAAACTATTCGGAAAACTTGTTTGTCGAATACTATTGGGGAAAGAAAAGCGGTGAGGATTATGTCATTGGCAGCCGCCGGAATATCCGCAACGATTCGCCAATTATCGGTACGTACGGTGCCAACCGCGAGGGCTCCGGCGATATGTATTACAAGGGCGGCAATCTTCTGCACACAATTCGTCAGATCGTCGGCGACGATGCGAAATGGCGGGTGATACTGCAGGGGCTGAACAAAGACTTTTGGCATAAAACAGTAACGACCGAGCAGATCGAATCGTACATTTCACAACGTGCCGGACTCGATCTCAGTAAGGTATTCGACCAGTACCTTCGCGGAACAAAGATACCGCTGCTGCAATATAAGGCTGAGGGCGATAAGTTATCATTCAAATACGACCGCGTTATCAAAGGCTTCGCGATGCCGATCCGGATCACCGTCAACGGCCGAGAAAGTGTGATAATTCCGACGGACGCAATGCAGACGATGTCATTTCCGGGCGGCGCTGCAGCGGTCGAGGTTAACCGCAATTATCTGGTTGACGTTGAGGAGATCAAATGACTCGATGGTGTTGACCCTCTCGGTTTGAAAATATACACTTCTCCTTTGATATGTGGTGAGTTATTGCGACTTGCGGCCACGTAAAACAAGCGGCTAAACAGCAAAGAGTAGCAGTTAATGACCTTACGGAGACTCTATGCTTGTTCGGCATGGAGTTTTTGATTTGTATGACAGCATTTCTTGACCTACTTAAAGAACGGATCGTAGTGTTTGACGGCGCGATGGGGAGTAATCTTCAGGGGCTCGATCTGACCATCGACGATTGGGGCGGGCCGAATTTCGAAAATTGCTCGGAGAACTTGCTTTACACGCGGCCTGACGCTATCGAAACGGTTCACCGCAGCTTTTTGGATGTCGGTTGCGACGTAATTGAGACCAACAGTTTCGGCGGGAGCGAGGTAGTGCTAGCCGAGTTCGGCATCGCGGAAAAGACTTACGACGTCAATAAAAAGGCCGCGGAGCTCGCGAAGCAGCTCGCCAGCGACTATTCGACCTACGATAAGCCGCGGTACGTTGCGGGCTCGATCGGGCCCGGCACTAAACTGCCGACGCTCGGTCACATCACTTATCCGGCACTCAAAGAAGCTTATCGCGAACAGGTCCGCGGACTGATCGACGGCGGAAGTGATGTTCTGATTGTCGAGACATGTCAGGACCTTTTGCAGACAAAAGCGGCTTTGGCGGCGATATTTGAACACTTTGAGAAGCACCGGATCAAACTGCCCGTTATTGCGCAGGTGACGATAGAGGTTTTCGGAACTATGCTGAACGGGACCGAGATCGGTGCGGCGTTGACCGCCCTCGAGCCGTTTCCCATTGACGTTATCGGAATGAATTGCGGCACGGGGCCAAGGCACATGACTGACAGCTTTCGTTACTTGTGCGAAAATGCTCCGATGGCGGTCAGTGTACTTCCAAATGCGGGTTTGCCCGAGGTTCGTGACGGGGCACAGTATTACGATGAGTCGCCCGAGAGTTTTGCCGCACAGGTCGAGCATTTTGCTCGAGATTTTGGAGCAAATATCGTCGGCGGCTGCTGCGGTACCTCGCCGGAGCACCTCCGTCAGGTTATCGAACGTGTCGGATCGTTGTCGCCGAAACAGCGAAACGCGAAATTGATCCCGTCGGCATCGTCGATCTATTTTCAGCAGCCTTATTCGCAGGATGCGTCGTTTTTGATCGTCGGCGAACGCGTAAACGCTTCCGGTTCGAAAAAGATGCGTGACCTTCTTGATGCTGAGGATTGGGATGGCCTGGTCAACCTCGCAAAATCACAAGAGAAGGAAGGGGCTCATATTCTTGACGTTAACGTTGATTTTGTGGGCCGCGATGGCGTTTCCGACATGCACGAACTCGCCTCGCGTCTGGCTACAGCGGTAAAGATACCGCTGATGTTCGATTCGACCGAGTGGGAGAAAATGGAGGCGGGCCTCGAGCACGCAGGCGGCAAATCGCTCCTCAACTCGACCAATTATGAGGACGGTGAAGAGCGCTTTTTGAAGGTTCTTGACCTCGCAAAGCGGTATGGAGCGGGCGTCGTTGTTGGACTGATCGACGAAGAGGGAATGGCCCGCTCACTTGAAGCCAAGGTCAAGATCGCCAGAAGGGCTTACAGGCAAGCGATCGAATTCGGGATCGAATCGCACGACATCTTCTTTGATCCGCTGGCGTTACCGATCTCAACGGGCATCGAAGAAGACCGGAGGAATGCTGTCGAGACGATCGATGCGATACGTCAGATCCATGGTGAAATGCCTGAGGCAAATATTATCCTTGGTGTTTCAAATATTTCATTTGGCCTCAATCCGGCCGCACGTGTGGTTTTGAATTCGGTCTTTCTGCACGACTGTGTCGAAGCCGGGATGAATTCGGCGATCGTTAACGCGTCGAAGATATTGCCGCTGATCAGATTTAACGAGCACGAGATCGAAACTGCTCGCGATCTAATTTATGACAGACGAAAGTTCGACGGTGATATCTGTACCTACGATCCTCTTGGCGAGTTTTCAAACATGTTCCAGGGCAAGACCGCACAGTCGATCAAACCCGACATTTCAAATCTGCCGATCGAAGAAAAACTGAAACACCATATTATCGATGGCGAACGGATCGGACTTGAAGACTCGCTTAGGACGGCTCTCGAAAAGTACGATCCGCTCGAGATAATCAATGACATACTTTTGGACGGCATGAAGACGGTCGGCGAGCTTTTTGGCTCGGGCCAGATGCAATTGCCGTTCGTGCTGCAGTCGGCGGAATCCATGAAGGCGGCGGTGAAATTCCTTGAGCCGTTTATGGAAAAGGTCGAGGGGGCTAACAAGGGTGTATTGGTATTAGCGACTGTAAAAGGCGACGTTCACGACATCGGCAAAAATCTGGTGGACATAATCTTGACCAACAATGGCTACAAGGTCGTCAATTTAGGGATCAAACAGCCGATCGATGACATTCTGCGAGCTTGGGAGGAAACCGGCGGCGATGCGATCGGAATGAGCGGACTTTTGGTCAAATCCACGCTCATCATGCGAGACAACCTCGAATTGATGAATGAACGCGGCATCAAGGTGCCCGTCATCCTGGGCGGCGCGGCACTCAATCGCCGATACGTTGATCAGGACCTGATACCGCTTTACGAGGGTAAATTGTTCTACGCACGCGATGCGTTCGACGGCTTGCACGCGATGGATGAGATCACCCGGGCGACGGCCGCGGCCGATCTTGTTTGTGATCGCGATGGTTCTGTCGCGGACACACTGGCTAATCCGGCCGTTGACTCCTTGAACGGTCCGGCATCGGGCGTGGGTGACGAAGACCTCGTCGGCGAAGATGCCAAGCTCGGCGTTGAGGCGGCCAGGGTTTCCGACCGGTCGTCGGGCGACACATCGCATACCACACGATCGTCTGTGTCGAACGATCCAATTATTCCCCAAGCCCCATTCTATGGATCAAAGGTGGTCGAGATCACCGACCTGACCAAGATATTTGACTTCATTAACGAGACGGCACTATTTAAGGGCCAATGGCAATATAAACAGGGCCGTAGTTCGAAGGAGGAATATCAGCAGATCCTCCAGGACACCGTTTATCCCAAATTTGCCGAGATCAAGGCTCAGGCGATCCGTGAAAAGCTGCTCGAAGCAAAAGTAGCGTACGGTTACTTTCCATGCCAATCGAGCGGCAACGATCTGATCATTTATCAGGATGATGAGCGAACTGAGCGGATGCGGTTTACGTTTCCGCGCCAACCAATTGAGCAACGCGGCGGCAAGAATCTTTGTCTGGCTGACTATTTTGCTTCGATCGAGTCAGGCAGGATTGACGTTGTTGCTTTTGACCTGGTTACAATGGGACGAAAGGCGAGCGAGCATTCGGCTAAGCTCTTCAAGTCGGATAATTATACTGACTATCTTCTGTTTCATGGCCTTTCGGTCGAGTCGGCTGAGGCCCTTGCGGAGATGTGGCACAAACGTATTCGCGAAGAACTCGGCATTGCGGGCGGTGATGCATCTGAATTGACCAAGCTCTTTCATCAGGGATATCAAGGTTCAAGATACAGTTTCGGCTACCCTGCTTGTCCTGCACTCGAAGATCAGGCAAAGCTGTTTCAGCTCATTCCGGCGGCGGAGATCGGGGTTGAGCTTAGCGAGGAGTTTCAACTTCATCCCGAACAATCGACGTCGGCTATTATCGTCCATCACCCCGAGGCGAAGTACTTTAATATTGAGTAGTTCTATGCGGAAATATGGTGCCGAAAAGCCGATTTTGTTGATTAGCAAAGTCGGCTTTTGAATTGTAGAATAAGGATTGCCGCTAATATTTCGATATTTTTTACCATTAATATGTCAAAAACGATATTCATTGCCGGTTCCGGCGGGATCGGCGAGGCTGCCGCACTTTTACTACGCGAATGGTGCGAATTTGAACTTGATTTGATTCTTGGCGACGTAAGCGAAGAGAACCTTAAGAAGGCCGTCAATTTTGTTACTGCGAATTCCGAAAAAAGGACCAGAGTTGACACCGTTTTAATGCCGAACGACGGAATTACAGACGAGATGAAGGCGGCATTTGAGGCGGCCGATGTATTGCTCGATTGTTCGCCCGGCGGCCAGGCACCGAGAATGGCCCGGTTTGCCGTCGACTACAAGATGCACTACGCCAATCTTACCGAGTATGTGGCGGAAACTGACCAGATCACCGAGATGGCTAGGGCCGCAGACACCGGATTTATACTTCAAACCGGACTTGCTCCAGGCTTTATCAACGTTAAGGCGATGGAATTGTACAAAGAGTTTGTCGCCAAGTACGAAAACGAAACGGTCGAACGGATCGGGATGAAGGTCGGAGCCCTCACCGCTCACGCTCATGCACCGCATTTTTACGGATTTACATGGTCTCCCATTGGGGTAGCGACTGAATATGTCAAGAATTCGCGGGTGATCCGCGATCATGCGATCACAGAACTGCCGGCCCTTTCGTCGCGCGAGGTGATCGTTATCGGTGCGAGGACGTACGAGGCCGACCTGACGTCAGGCGGAGCTGCCGACTTGCCGGATTACTTTGCCGGAAAAGCACGGCAACTGGATTATAAGACGCTTCGCTACGTCGGCCATTACTCGTGGGTCGAATCGATCGTTGAGACTCTGCCCAAGGACGATCATTTACCTGATCGGCTACAGGACATGATGCTGCGTGCCGTGCCGTCTGTCGAAGATGACCTTGTGCTCGTACACGCGTCGGTTGATGGATTTGATTCGCATGGACGCCGCCGAATGATCGAAAAGGCGTACTTCGTTGAACCGCTCGAGATAAACGGCCACTGCCTCCGAGCGATTCAGACCACGACAGCCGCTCCGCTGTGCCAATCGGCAATGATGCTATTGGGTGGCGAGCATAGGGGCGTTATACTGCAAAGTCAGATCGACCCGAAGCCATTTCTTTCCGGCAACTTCGTTGCACGGGTTTACGGTTGATCTAAATCTCAAACAAAATAACGAAGAGGGGCGGATATTATCCGCCCCTCTTCGTATTGTTTACTAACCTGCCTATGGGATATAGGCACTCGGCGTCGGGATGTCGGCCGCGATCCCAAACGTCTGGATCAGGACTCCGGCCGTTGAACGGTTAGCGTACCAAGTGCTGTTCGACGGGCGGAATACGGCGGCGTCGATCTTATTATCGCCGTCATAATCTCCGGGTACCGGCGTATCGCCGCTAGCTCCGAACGCAAAGGCGTAGAAGGTCAGGTTCTCACTTCTGAGAACGTACCATTCGCCGGTCGAGGGCCGGAAGAATGACGCATCGGCCTTGCCATCGCCGGTGAAATCGCCAGGGACCGGCCGATCGGTTGACGTGCCGAATGCATAGGCAACCACACTGGCATCCGAACTGCGTCTGATCCACCATTGGCCGGAAGCCTGACGATAAATGGCAATGTCAGCCTTGCTGTCGCCATCGAAATCGCCGACTGCCGGTTTGTCGCCCGAGGCACCAAAACCAATGATGTCGGTTCCACCGCTCGATTTTTGGATATACCACGTGTTCGTTGAGGATCGGAACACCGCCGCATCGGCCTTGTTGTCTCCGTCATAGTCGGCGGGAACAGGTGTATCGGTGCTTGTGCCGAACGGGAACGCGTAGAACGAAAAGTCCTCGCTACGTAGGACGAACCACTGGCCCGTCGACGGACGCCAAAATGCAAAGTCGGCCTTATTGTCGCCGGTATAGTCGCCAGGTACGATCCTGTCGCTCGAGGTTCCAAATGCGGCCGCGGCATTACCGCCGGTCGATGATTTAAGATACCACCATTCGCCCGGACCGGGACGGAAAACCGAAAGGTCGGTCTTATCGTCACCGTCATAGTCAAACGGAGCTTTCAGATTGCTGGCCGACGCATTGACGTTGAAATTGACGTCTGACATATCAAAAAAGATATTACCGGCTCCCTCAACCTTGATACGTCCCTGTGTCGTGGTGACATTCGGGATAGTAACCGTTTCCGAACCATCGTTCGGGGTACTGGCAAGGATTGTCGTCGGGAATGTCAGACCGCCATCGGTCGAGAAGGAGATCTTGACGTTTGCGGCACTGACGGGAGCTGCAGTCGTGTTGTTGACACTCCATGTGATCGTTTGCGACGACCCGCCTGTCCACGTGACCGCCGTGTTGGGTGCCGTGACGTTGAACGGTCCTGAGTTGCCGTCAACATTGACCGTTGCGGTCGCAGTGTTGATCCCGCCGCCAGCGGCCCGGTTATCGCGGGCGACGACCTGAAATGTCAGTGTGCGTGTGATCGCCGACATCAGTTCACCGGTCAGACAGCCGCCGGACGGGCAGGAACCGAGTGTCGAAGGCGGCACATTCGCATTATTGCGAATGTACTGCAGCGAAGGGAAGTAGCGGGTCGGGCTCGTTGTCGGCACATAATTTCGGAACAGCGGACGAGCTATGCCGTCAGCGTCCGAATTTGGGACAGTGCTGGCCGCACCAGTTGTGCCACCTGCGTTATACTGCTGCCAATCGTATGTGATGGTATCACCATTAGGATCGGTAGCCGACGCGGTCAACGAGAACGGCGTCTGCTTCGGTATGTTGTAGGTCGTGCCTGCCGGAATGGTCACCGTAGGCGGCGTGTTGCCCGTAGCCGTTTGGGCCGAACAGGCATTACCGTTGTTGACCTGACTAAACTGAACGATGACCTCGAGGCTACGTACGTGCATCGTGTCAATGCTGTTTGGTGCGAGGTCCTGATTACCACAGATGCCGGCATAGCCCATGATGGTAATGCCACTGCCCGGTTCGAACGAGTTAGCGTTGCTGCGATTGCCGCCGCCGCAATTGCTGACATTGCCGTTGAAAGTGTGGTTAGAACCCCATTGGTGGCCCATTTCGTGGGCAACATAGTCGATCGCAAATGGATCGCCTGTAGGATTTGGCAAGCCGGTCGTTCCGGCGCCTTTCGACGCTCCGCAAGGCGAATTAAGTTGTGCGACGCCGCCGCTGCCGGTCGTGAAAACGTGGCCGATATCGTAATTTGCCGAACCGATCACGGTGTCAAGATTACCCGTATTCACATTGATGTCATTTGAGGAGTTGGCGTAAGGGTCATTGGCCGCAGAACATGCCGTGCCGCCCGTCGGAACGGGACACGTGGTGTTATTGCCTGCGTACACTATGAGGTTATTATTCGCAACTATCACCATGCGAAGAGCGAGGTCGCGTTCGTAAACGCCGTTGACGCGGTTCATGATCAGGACTTGAGCCGCAAGGCATCCGGCGACGGTATTTCCGCCGACGGCGTTACAGTATTCGAAGTTTCCCGCGAGAGCCAGGCGATAAGTGCGGAGCGTGGTTCCGGAGGTTACCTCCGGTGCGACCGACGTCATAAACTGGGTCGCGTCAAATTCACCGGGCTGCAGAGCCTGGTCAAAATCCTTCCCGACAAATTCGCACACAAAGCGCGACATCGAGCGAGCCTCGCTTTTGCGGTAGCTGATGTAATTCTCGGTATCACCGGCGGAGTATGGATCGATAACGACCGAGCCCTTCGGAGTAAAAATATAAGCGTGAAATCCGGACGGCAGCATGTCGAGACGTACCGTCGCGGTAGGATCATCGACGCCCTGTCCACGGTAGGTCGCTGCCAATTCCGGGAATTTGTCTGCGAGCCCTTGTTCAACGACCATCGAGTGTTCGATCCGAAAACGCTGAAATGATCCGTCCGGCATCGGAAGAGTCAAAATCACCTCAGAAGGTTCACTCGAAAACTCCTCCGGGGCACTCGCAAGGATCTGTTTTACGATAGACTTGTTGAGGCTAAAAGCCGCATATGACCTGATCTCCACCGGACGATCATTCCCGGATGACTTGATCGGCGAGTCATCGATCTTGGTCCATACGTTATCGGCCGAAACCGATCCTCCGGCAAGGGCCGAACTTGAATACAAAACAAAAGATGCCAGCAACAGCCAGGCATAGCGAAATCTCGTCATTGTCATAGATAAATTACCTCGAATTCTCACAAAAGCTAAACGAACACCTGGAGGGATATTGGCATAAACGGGTCGAAATCAACGGAATCACAAACTGTAGAATCAAAATTATTGATCGCATTATCGTATTCGAATTTGTCGCAAATGTCCACAAAAATCACTGTGTTAAGGTTTTTCGTGCGTCTCAAGGATGATAAACTTCACTTTTGCCTATGACCCCGGATAACGATCTGTCAGGACTGCAAAAGCCGAATGCCGGTGACACGATGCCGCTCGTGCCGGATGCGGTCGAAACGAAGGCGATCGGAAAGGTCGATCGTGTAGGTTTTTGGCTAACGCACCGAATGAATCTTGGTCGATGGAAACGACTCATGACGTTTGGTCAACGGCATATCGGTTCACTATGGATATATCTCGCGACGTATAATTTGATGAACGTCTTTGGTCTCGAGAACGTCGAAAAGGCAGATCCTGATGTTCCTTTAGTTTTAGTCGCGAACCACCGTTCGTTTTTCGACATGTACACCGTTTCGAGCGTGCTTTTCCGCCGGCTGAATCGGCCAATCAGGCTGTATTTTCCCGTCCGGGCAAAGTTTTTTTACACCAATCCGGTGGGATGGTTCGTTAATCTCGTGATGGGGTGGTTCTCGATGTATCCGCCATTCTTTCGCGAAGAACGCGAGGCTGTGAAGCGAGAGTTCGACAAGTATTCAATGCGTCGGCTTATTCAGTTGTGCACCACGGGCAACGGGCACATAATCGGGTTTCACCCCGAGGGTAAACGAAATCTTCACGGCGACCCTTACGATCTTCTGCCCGCTCAGCCCGGTATCGGCAAGGTGATATACTCCGCCAGGCCGCAGGTGATACCGGTTTTTATTGCCGGTTTGGGCAACGATCTGCCCAAGCAGATCCTGGGCAACTGGAACGGGGGAGAAAAGGTGCGGATCTGGTTTGGCGAAAAATTGGATCTGACCGAGTTCTATGCCAAGTCCGACCGCCTTCGCACCCACAAAGAGATCTCAGACCGCCTGATGGATAAAATACGCGAACTCGGCGACAGCGATCGGACCCTATTCGGCGGTCAACAGTAATGCCGGAAAAATACTCCAAGCACAATTTGGACCGCGACACTCCGCGGTTGCCTATGTCGCCCCGTCGCCGTTGGGCGGTAACTGTCGGCGTTATGACCGGCATGGCGATCGCCGCGCTCGAAGCGACGGTCGTTGGCACTGCAATGCCGACAGTGATCGCCGTACTTGGCGGTATCAGCTATTACAGCTGGGTCTTTTCCGCGTATTTGGTGACCTCGACCGTTACCGTTCCGGTCTGGGGCAAATTGTCCGATCTTTATGGCCGACGTCTGCTGTACCAGATCGGGATCGGAATATTCTTGCTCGGTACACTGCTGTCTGGATCCGCCGCGTCGATGACGCAGTTGATCATGTTTCGGGCGATACAGGGCCTTGGGGCCGGTGCCCTGGTGCCGCTCGGAATGACCATAATCGGCGATATTTTTACTCTCCGCGAGCGTGCCCGAATGCAGGCATTCTTCAGCGGTGTCTGGGGGCTCTCGAGCATCGTCGGGCCTGTGATCGGCGGTTTTGTTACCGACCAGATATCTTGGCGATGGGTGTTCTTTATTAACGTCCCGATCGGCATTGCGGCAGCCGTTATCATGGGCGTGGCGCTAAAGGAGCCCAAATTAGAAGAGAAGCCGTCGATCGATTATCTGGGAGCCGCGACGCTAATGGGGGCGATAAGTCTGTTGATGCTGTCGTTGGTCGAGGGCGGCACGACCTTCGCGACGCTTCTTGCACCGCTGAATCTGCTGACGATTGGCAGCGGACTGTTATTGTTGGTGCTGTTCGTCTATTTCGAATTCCGGGCACCCGATCCTATCATCCCCTTCAGGCTCTTTCGCAACCGTACGATCCTTGTATCGATAATCGCGGGCTTTCTGGCCGGTATTGCGATGTTCGGCGGCATTTCGTTCATTCCGCTGTTCGCACAGGGAGCACTAGGCATGACGGCGACACAAGCCGGTTCTTTGCTTACTCCGCTTATGTTGAGCTGGGTTCTTATGTCTATCATCGGCGGCCGCGTTCTTCTCAAAGTCGGTTATCGAGTAATGGTCGTTGCGGGCTTTGTTGTGCTTACGTCCGGATTTCTACTGATCTCGACGATTCAACGAGAGACACCGCAGTTTTGGCTGTATGTGTCCCTAGTAATGATCGGATCCGGCCTTGGCCTGACGATGCTGACACTATTGATAGCTGTCCAGCAAGCTGTCGAAAGGACACAACTCGGGGTCGCCACATCACTGAACCAGTTTACGCGGGCGATCGGCGGGGCGATCGGTGTTGCTCTGATGGGAGCGGTCCTCACGGCCGGACTCGCAACCCAGCTTCGAAATGCGGCGAAGGGAAGCGAGCACTTGCTGACATTTGAGCAGGCCGAACGATTTGCCGCCGATCCGAACGCTCTTATCGATCCCGCCGCGAAAACAAGCTTGCCGCCTGATATTCTCGCGGTATTACAGGGGGCGATGGCGGCAGCGATGCATCCGGTCTTTTTGTTTGGTGCGGGTGTTTGTATCGTTGGGCTAATCGTCGTCTTTCTTCTTCCCGGCAGTCGAAAACGCAATGTGGAGAACGATTTGAACATTGCCGGCGGCGAAGAAATGCCGGCCGGGTAGCACTTCACGGATGCAAAAGTCACCATTTGCCGACCCTCGATCCGTACTTTGAAAATATTACTGAAGTTTACCGCCGACGGACGAATTAGAGTTGGGCTCGGCGGCGGCGGTCTGGGACTGCGAGTCGGATTCCTTCTGTACCTCTTCCGGGGTCTTCCATCCGGCTTTTCTGAGAAGGTCGACGGCATAGCGAACGGGAACCGCCATGTTCGCGGCGGTATTTTCCGTAAATACCCCGAAATTTACGCCGATCACTTTGCCTGATTGCCCAAATAGCGGAGCTCCGGAACCGCCCTCGGCCGTCTTGGCGTCATGGACGATCCGTTTAGTGTCGAGATCGGTGATCGCCCCCTGAGTGGTGAGCGGCACGATCTTCTGCGACTGAGCCAAAAAGTTGATCAAATTCTGCCGGGAATTGCCGAACCGGGAGTTGATAGATTTAGCTTCGTCATCATCAACCATCGCGAGCAATCTATCCGGGCCGCTCGGATAGCCCATAGTGACGACCGTCTTGCCGATGGCAGCGGAATCGGTGTCGAAGTCAACAGGTATTGACGGCACCTGCTCCGGCAGCGATGCCGGGTCGATCATGCTTATTGAAATGTCCTCTCGGGTCCCGAGTTCCTTGACCTTGAGCGGAAACGGTTGGGCGATATTCGGAAAATATATGACGAGCCGCTTGACCCTCGCGCGGCCGTTCGCGATAACCATCATTTGTTTGACCTGATCGTCCTCCTCCCACGGCTGCATTACGTGACGGTTCGAGACGATATAGCCGCCGCCGACGTGAAAGCCGGTGCCTATGAAGTCGTATTCGACTGGCGAACCGTTGCCTTCGGTCGTGAGGCCGATCTGTGGCGCGAGCGGCGGTGCAGAGGGATCCTCGGGCTGAGATGGTTCGTAGGGGTTCGGGCGAAACGCCTGCGGGTCGGCATAACGGAGTACCTTGCCCGAGCGCTTATCAACAAGATCATAGACGCCGACGACAAGGCAAACCGCACTGCCATATTCGACACGTAGATTTGGTGCCAATGAAACTGTCTTGATCAGGTCCTTATTCGTCTTATCCAGTTGTCCGAGTTGGTCATTCGTTTGGCCAAGCTTCTCTTCGAGCTTTTTGATGATATCGCTTTGTTGCTCGGACTGCTTGCGGCTTTCGCGAAGTTCGCTGTTGACGGCGAAACCAATATAAAAAACGCCCGTTAAAAATCCGACGATGAGCACCAGCGTGATCAATTTGGTAGTGATCGACACTTCACGCATCAGTTCGCGTGAGAATTCGCGCAAGAATGCTTTGGCGTCGTCGCGTTTTACCGACGTCGCGGATTCCATTGCAGCCTCCTCGATGAAACGCGAGATGTACGGCTGATCACGATTGGTCGTGATCAATGCGGACTTGTTCTCGAGCGAGAAGAATGCAAACGAAACGTCGGTCTCGCCCACTTTTAGCAGATCACCGTCGTTGACAGCGATGTACCGCCTGATCGGTTTATCGTTAATCGTCAACCCCAGCGACGGATCAAACTCGACAACTCGGTAAACGCCGTCAGTACTTTCGATCTCAAACCAGACAGTAGCGGCATCGGACAGACGAGAACGTATCTGCAAGTCCGATGTCTCGTCGGAGCCGATCCTGATCCTGTCCTGGGAGAAAAATTCAGTCCGCTTCTCCGTTCCGACAGCTATGTGAATAATGATGCCAACTGCCATTTTCTGCGTATCCGCTTCGATGAAATTCTAACATAATTGAACGCTCGGCGGATGTGAATTTGCGTAAGCCGTGGCAAAATAAAAGCAGATGGCAAAACCCAAATTCATCGTCGATCGCGAACAACTCGAAAAGCTTGCACCGATGCTAAAGGCGCCGATCAGGAGGCAGGTTTTCGTCTGTACCGGCAAGTCGTGTGCAGCGGTCGGAGCCGAAACCGTTAAGAAGGAATTTGCTCGGATACTTGAGGCTAAAGGGCTACGTCAGGGCAAAGAGTCAAAGGGCCGCAACCCACTTGGCGAAATTTTGCTGACTGAATGCGGATCTATCGGATTCTGTACGGTAGGTACCGCTGTGATGGTTTATCCGGACGGTACACTGTATGGTCAGGTCCAACCGGAAGACGTCGCGGAGATCGTCGAGGAGCACGTTGAAAAGGGGAATGTCGTCAAGAGATTAGCCCTGATGGAACTGCCGCCCGGCAAATAAAGGCAGCCCCTGAGCACCGGTATTGAAATAGAATGGACGTGTGGTCCCGGGCATAAACACCCCAAATCTCACACGCCCGATCAAATTCAGAAAGCTCTGACGAAACCCAACTGCGTCATCAGAACCTTACTCACTTCTAGCCTCTCATCGCAGTCAGTATCTCATCGACGACCTTTTTGGCGTCGCCGAAGAGCATCAGCGTATTTTCCTTGTAGAACAGCGGATTGTCCACACCGGCATAGCCGCTGGCCATTGACCGTTTCATAACGATCACATCGCGCGATTCCCAAACGTGCAGGACGGGCATGCCGGCGATCGGCGATCCGGGATCGTCCAATGCCGACGGGTTGACGATATCATTGGCCCCGATGACCCATGCGACGTCCGTACCCGGAAATTCGTCATTGATCTCGTCCATTTCAAAGACTATGTCATACGGAATATTCGCCTCGGCCAGCAGCACATTCATGTGGCCGGGTAATCGTCCGGCGACCGGATGGATCGCAAATTTTACCTCAACGCCTTTTTCTTTGAGGATCTTGCAGACCTCCGCAAGCGAATGCTGGGCCTGAGCAACCGCGAGCCCGTAACCGGGAACAATAATGATCTTCTTGGCATTTAACAGCAGATCGGACGCCCCCGGAGCCTCGACCGAGCGGACCTCACCCTCCGGTTCACCACTTGAGGAGGCAACCGTTCCACCCTCGGTGCCAAATCCGCCGAGCATGACGCTGATGAACGAGCGGTTCATGCCTTTGCACATAATGTAGCTGAGGATCGCACCGCTCGAACCGACAAGGGCTCCGGTCACGATCAAAAGGTCATTACTGAGCATAAAACCCGCAGCCGCTGCCGCCCAGCCCGAATAGCTGTTGAGCATCGACACGACCACCGGCATATCAGCGCCGCCAATGGCCATTACGAAATGCAGTCCGAGAATGAACGTTATGACGGTCGCGGCAATCAAATAATTGAGTCCCGCTGTCTCAGGAGCCATAACAAAAAGCACCCCGAGAACGACCGTTGCGACGAGCATCGCTAGATTGATCACGTGACGGCCGGGGATCATAAGCGGCTTGCCTGAGATAGTGCCCTGTAGCTTAGCGTAGGCGATGACGGAACCGGTAAACGTGACAGCACCGATACAAACTCCAATAAAAGTCTCGACCAGATGGACCGTAACCTCATCGGCGGTAATCTTGGTCGCGCCGAGATATGTGCCGAATCCGACGAGGACCGCGGCCAGACCGACAAAACTGTGCAGCATCGCGACAAGCTGCGGCATCGATGTCATTTGAACCCGTGCGGCCAAAACGGCTCCGATCGCTAGGCCCGGTATGACCGCACCTGCAAGCATGACGTAGTTGCCGTCCTTGATCGCAAAGACCGTTGCAACCAACGCGATCAGCATGCCGATAATGCCGTAGATATTGCCGCGTCGGGCGGTTTCCTGACGAGAAAGACCGCCAAGGCTAAGGATAAACAACGCACTCGCGGCGATGTATGCTACTGTGATTAAACTCTCTTTCATTTTCTAAACATCGCCAACATGCGATTCGTGACCAAAAAGCCGCCAGCTATATTGATCGAGGCGAGCAAAACAGCGACCGCGCCGAGAATGGTTGTCGCGTTAATAGTTGTTCCCGAAAGCTGGAGCATTCCGCCGACGAGAATGATGCCGCTGATCGCGTTCGTGACGCTCATGAGCGGGGTGTGAAGTGCCGGCTTGACGTTCCACACGACCTGGAACCCGACAAAAATAGCCAGCATGAACACCGTAAAGTGCGATAATTTTGACTCCGGTACGACTAGGCCAAGGCCAAGCAGCACAAGCCCGACAAAGATCATTGTGACAGGGCTGACGCCTTCTCCCTCACCATGGCCGTGAGCCGGTGAGGCCTTAATGGCAACGCTGGCCGAGCTCTTGGTTGGCACGCCAGGCTCCGGCGGTGCCGGCGGCGTCGGCGGTGCCGGCGGCGGCCACATCATCTTGCCTTCGTGGAGTACGATCGCACCGCGAACGACCTCGTCCTCAAGATCCACATGGATATCTTCACCCTTTGTCAGGTCGCCGAGCAGAGCGACAATGGTCGCCCCATACAATTGGCTTGACATGCTTGCCATACGCGACGGAAGGTCAGTGTATCCGACGATGGTAACGCCCTTATGCGTAGCGATCTCGCCGGGTTTCGTCAAAACGCAGTTTCCGCCTTGCTCAGCGGCAAGATCGACGATCACCGAGCCAGGCTTCATCGATTCGACCATGCCCTGGGTTATCAGTTTCGGAGCCGGCTTGCCTGGGATCAAGGCCGTTGTGACAATGATGTCGACCTGCATTGCCTGGGCGGCAAACAGAGCCATTTCTGCCTTCAGAAAGTCGTCAGACATCTGTTTGGCATAACCGCCTTTGCCTTCGCCTTCTTCTTTGATATCGAGTTCAAGAAATTCGGCTCCCATTGACGCGACCTGATCTTTGGTCGCCGACCGCGGATCGAACGCACGAACGATGGCGCCAAGGCCCTTCGCAGCACCGATCGCCGAAAGTCCGGCCACACCCGCTCCGATGACGAGGACTTTCGCAGGATCGATGCGTCCGGCGGCGGTTATCTGTCCAGTAAAGAATCGAGGAAAATTGTTTGCCGCTTCGACGATCGCTCGGTATCCGGCAATATTGGCCATAGCGGAAAGCGTATCCATCTTTTGCGCACGCGAAATACGCGGCACACAGTCCATTCCGAAAACCGTAGCTTTACGTTTTGCGAGCAGGTCGAGAACCTCTCGGTTCTGGGCCGGCCAGACAAAGCCGATCAGCCACCCTCCTTCCTTCAGCAACTCGGCCTCGTGGACCCCGAGGTCTGGGTTTTGCTCGGGCGGGCGGACCTTCATTATCAGGTCTGCCGCCGCCCAAAGCTCTCGTGTGTCTTCGATCACCGTTGCCCCGGCCTCACGGTATTCGCTGTCGATACAGTTAATGCCGTGGCCGGCATGAGACTCGACAACGACCTCGAATCCGAGCTTTTTCAGTTTAAGAATGGTTTGCGGCGTTGCGGCAACGCGCTTTTCGCCGGGATGAATCTCCTTAGGGATGCCGATTGTGGTCATAATTACAAACAAATATATAGAACATCGACGGCACCTGCAAAACGCCGTCCGACTTTCCGCGGTGCCATGTTAGATCTCCGTTGCCTTCGGCATTTCGGGACACGGCTCCCGGCCATTGAAAACATTGAAAAACTGCCCGCAGGCCACAAAGTGACCGGACCAGAATGTCGTACTCATTCATGGTCGCCGAAATGAACGTCCCATGATGTGACGCTAATCACAGGCGGCAAAAGAAATCTGATATTTGGAAAAAAATGTTGGGATCGAGGTCCGAAAAATAACTATTTGGGGATCACTTGCATCGTGATTATGATCGTTGCATCGCCTCCGGCGGTTCGGTTGTATGACACCCAGTATCCTGCCGATGGATACCTGACCAATTTGTAGATCGATCCGTCGGCCTCCTTCTTAACGTCTTCACCGAGAACTTCTTTAGTACTTGGTGCCATCTTCAGACTTCCGGAATAATTGACAGTGATCGACTTAACCTTTTGCACTTTGTCGTAAAGTACCTGAACCGATTCGGTGTTTGAGATCGTATAAAAATCCCCAGAATTTGACCGCTGACTCGATTCGCCTAGTTTGGCCCGGGCGTCGGCCTGAGACATTCCAATGGTCACACCTTTGTATGATGTGTAAACGGGCTGCGGATCCTCTGGCGTTGGGAATGGAGCTGGCGAACCAACCACTGCCGCATTAAGTGACAATGTGAACTGCGTCCCGCAAAAAATAATCAACGCCGAGGCGGCCGCCGCCAAAATTCCAATAATTTTCATTACACAATATCCCCGCGTATTATCAAGAGCGCCGAACGGTGAGCACATCTCACATGCGTAGACGATCTGGAAATTTTCTTAACGTACCGATCAATGGGAAAGCTGTAAACGTCCGAAATTATATACCTGAAAAGGGCCGTGGTGCAATAATTTTTGAACATTATTGCGGAACGCGAACGAACAGATAAATCCGCATTCATCATCCTTCAAAGTATTTCAGATTGCCCAGAGCTAGCGGTCAAACAAGGTATGTGTTGTACGCATATCGCTTGGAAAGGTTTTCCCCGATCAAATACGCCAATTCCACGAATCTAATATCGAGCCACCTAGATAGATATAGGTCATGCATAGTACTGCCTCACCGACCGCCACCGCGACGATGAATTTACCGAAATGCATCCTGGTCGTGCCGGCAAGATAACAAACAAGGTCGGTTGGAACAAAAGGGAAGAACGCCCAGCCCGACACGAAAAAAAATCCCATCGGATGTTCGAGATAATATTTGATCTTGTGAGAAAGTTCCGGTTTGTGATCTTCAAAATAATCGTCGAACCCCAAAAACTCCGAGAAATAGTAGATCATCGTCGACGACAGTAGAATTCCTGTCATCGACACTGACAGAACCATCAGCGGCTGGGAAGGGAATAGGATCGTCCCGGCGATTACAAGCGGTGTGCTCGGAAGCAGAGTAAAGCCGCGAAAGACCGACAACAGAATGTAGATCGCCCAGACTCCATTCTCGAAGTTTCGCAAAAGTGCGGCAATGCTGTTTGCCGAAAATGCAGACGGGTCATACAAATAGGCCGACAGACAACCGAGCGGAAGGGTTAGCCAAAGGGCAATACAGATCCGTCTGACGATGCGTGCAGGCTTTCGCATGGTTTCGGCAGCAATGATCGGGCGACTAGTCTAGCGGTCCTTCAAAATCGACAGAAACGAAATGGAAAAAAAGCGACGTGGACCGGTGGCCATCTGGCAGTTCGTTTCGAAAGTGTATGAGTTCGCGGCCCATGTAGAAAAGTCCGTCACCATTGGCGAGATTGACGGCCGCGGGGTCAGCCGCGGCCGCCTGTCGTTCGCACTCAGCCAGGGTTACGGTTTCGCCGCGGGCCGCAGCATCGTCAAAACCCAGAAGCGGCGTAACATAAATGGCCCACGGAGAAATGCCGCTCGGCGGCTCAGGTTCGTAATCCACCTGAAAGGAAATACTGTATTCGCATTGTTTGCGATCGACATGCGGAGCAAGTACGGAACCGCCGACATAAGAGGCCGCGTACACGTATGATAATTTCACGTCAACGCCGGCTATCAAGGACATCAGGCTCGCAAACTGATTTTGGAGCAGCCTCGCAAAGGGCTCGTTGTGCTCACGATACCTGCGTTCGACCTGATCGTCGCCAAAAGGCATGAATCCGTTGGCAACGTAGGCACGGTAGTACCTCTGCATCGCGCGCATCTGCACCCCTGGAAATAATTCCTTTAGCACCGAGTAATGGTCCTTTTGAAACTTTGCTTGGGCAACTTCGATCTCATTTCCTCGTAGCTGAGAAACTCGCCGGAGTTCAAGCGGGTCGATCAATATCCCCGCGGAAATCAAGCGACGTGCGAGGTCGATGTCGATCGGAAAGTTCGGCGACCGGCTCGCTGTTAGACGCGAAACGACTTCGGCATCGCTATCCGAGAGCCAGATTCCTTGTTCGATACCGGTCAAATCGTCTCTGATCCAAACAGATGCCGAGAATGGTGAAATATGCAGTTCCTGCGAAATCGAATGGAAGTTGCCGAGGTCGAATGGTGAAAACCTGATACCCGGGTGGGCGATCAATGAACCAAGATCAAAATCACCCTGAAAAGGGTCGAATTCAGATAACTGGCAGCTGAAAAGCGGAAGCTCCGGCGATTCTGCCGAATTGACAAGTACCCCATTCTCGACCAGAAGGTCACGGTCTGCCTCATCAAGGTCAAGTTCAGGATCAAGAAAGTCGAACCGCGATGCGGACAGATCCAAAAAGACGTCGAAAACATTGGGATATTCATCCCTTTTGACGACCAGATACTTCATTCCCGAGCCCGGCTTCGGGGCATAAAGTAAAAAACTGGTTGAATCGTCAAAGTATGGCTGAAATTGAAGACAAGGGTTAACTATAAGTTCCTCAGCCATAAACGTTCATTCTATCGGGCCGAAAGCGTGGCACTGTGATCATGCCATTTGTGACATCGATTCCATATCCGGCTTCCAGCGTAAGACCGGCTTTCGGGCGGCAGACGCCTCGTCGAGGCGTCCGATCCTCGTTGAGTGCGGAGCGTTGATCACAAGTTCCGGATCTTCTTGAGCCTCACGGTCAATATCGATCATTGCATCGCAAAATGCGTCGAGATCGGCCCGACCGACCGATTCTGTCGGCTCGATCAGCATCGCGCCTTCAACAACGAGCGGAAAATAGACGGTCATTGGGTGAAAACCGTAATCGATCAGACGTTTTGCAATGTCGAGGGTGACGACGCCACGTTTTGACTGATTTTTATGCGAGAAGATCGCCTCGTGCATACAATCTGATTCGAATGGTTTGTCAAATGTGTTCTCAAGACGCTTTGAAACATAACGGGCATTCAGCACGGCCGTCTCTGTCGCCTCTTTCAGGCCATCGTCGCCGTGGGTATAAATATACGACAAAGCCCGGATCATCATTCCAAAATTCCCGTAGAACGCCTTGACTCGCCCAATGCTGGTCGGAACATTGTATTCGAGCCGGTAGCTCATCGGGCCGGCATTATTCTCATCGGCGATGATCCGCGGAACCGGCAGGTATGGAGCCAACTCGGCGGTGCAACAGCACGGGCCGCAACCCGGGCCGCCGCCGCCGTGGGGTGTCGAGAAGGTCTTGTGCAGATTGAGATGAATTACGTCGACTCCCATATCACCCGGACGAGCAACGCCAACGAGGGCATTCATATTGGCACCATCCATATAAACGAGTCCCCCCGCAGCATGGATCACCTCGCAAATCTCTTTAATATTTTTTTCAAAGATGCCGACAGTGTTAGGATTGGTTAGCATCAGGCCAGCCACCCCACCCTCGTTACATAACTGCCTAAGGTGGTCCATGTCGGTAAATCCATCGGGCGTCGAGTGGATCGTCTTGACCGTAAAACCAGCCAATGCGGCCGATGCGGGGTTGGTGCCGTGAGCGGAATCCGGGATGAGCATCACACGCCGATCCTTAGACGCCTCGCCATCCCGGTGATCCAGGAATGCACGAATGAGCATAACGCCGGTCATTTCGCCCTGAGCCCCTGCAGCCGGCTGGAGCGATACACCCGGAAGTCCGGTGATCTCGGCGAGATCTTCTTGAAGACGGTACATCAATTCGAGAGCTCCCTGCGATTCGGTCTCCGGGGCAAGCGGGTGAAGTCCGGCAAAGCCACCGATCCGGGCCATCTTTTCATTGAGCCGTGAATTGTACTTCATTGTGCAGGAACCAAGCGGATACATGCCCAGATCGATCGAATAATTCCACGTGGAAATGCGAGTAAAATGTCTGATGACGTCCACCTCGGATACCTCCGGCACTCCATCCAAGCCATCAGTGCGGAGAAGTTCCGCCGGCAGGGCATTCGGGGTTTCCGGAACATCGAGTTTCGGCAATCGATAGCCGACACGTCCGGTCTGTGAGCGGTCAAAGATCAATCCTTCGTTCTGGGTAGGGTGCTGAGTTACTTTCTTGATCGACATAAATTTGATTCAACGGGCGGCCCGTTCCTGATAAAAAGCTCAAGTGATTGCCATAAAGAACTCTGCCGAATTAATACGTGTCAGTTCCTTGAATGGCTCATATGACGTTACTCCATTATAAACCCAAAACAGTGACAAAGTAATGAGAAGAATATATAAAATCCGCAACGTCATTTTCATTCCGCGGGCCGCAAAAACGCCCAATTCCAGCACGATTAGGCACAAAACGATTGGAACGAGCGTATAAGCGATCCTTTCGCTGTAATAGCCCATCATCCAAAAAAACAAAAAATACAGTGAAAAAGCGACGACGATAAGATATCTTGCGATCGAGTAATTTGTCGGTACCTCGTTTGACCTGAAACAAAGCCAACCGGCGAAACGGATCAGTTTCAGTACCAAAAGCCCAATGATAAAAGTCAATACGGTCCGATAGACCGATACCCAGTATGTTGAGGTAAAGGCCAGGAACTGTTCCCAGAAATCGTGGAATGAAATGGTCAGTTTGTCCTGGATCCAGATGAACTGCCTGTAAACCTCGATCTCATGATTGTAAACATGTCCATTTTTTGAGATCAGGATCAAACTCCATCCAATGACCGGAGTGACGAATAGAGCGATCACCGGAACGAACGCGGCGGCAGCCCTTGTTACCGTAAATGTACGCGTCCGAAGGATCTGGACCGCGAGGGCCAGCAGCACCATCGGAAACAGTATTAGGAAATTCCCGTATGTTATGAGCGATAAGCCACCGAAAATAGCAACCAGATGAACTTTCCAAAGCTTGAGATCGGTCGATAACGCAATACGTAAAGTTAGATACACGCAAAGCAGCGGCACGAAGATAGCAAGCATTTGCTGATGAGCCGACCAAAATGATGTTCTGATGATAACATTCGAGGCAAGAAAGACGGACAGCGTGTACTTGATATACTGGGGGATCGTGCCGCTGCTCAATGTATCGGCGATCTTGTCGAAAATCAGCATGGCCAACATCAGGAACAGGAAATTCAAGATCATGAATCCCCAGTATGTTGGCTTGCCAAGCAGTTCATCCTGAGCGCTCAGGGACGACAAAGGAAGCACCCCGACTAGAGGCGCCGCCAAATGACCGAAAGTATAAGCCAACAGGACGTATACTGGCCGCGACTGCCGAATTGAATTCGGTTCTAAGAGTTTTTCCGGAGACTCGGCCGTCGCGGCATAGTCATATGAGTCACAGTTGAGCGGAAATCCGGCGTGTTCGCTGAGATAAATGTACCTGCCGCAATAATCGTCGGGCGGCCGGTTTGAAAACAGAAATAGGGAGCAGAGAACTGCTGTAAGAAGTATGTAAACAGCAACTTTGAGAAGATACCGTGGCACAGGTGGAAATTCTCGCATCGATGGGCCAATATGCCTAACAATTCTATGACTCGCCCTCGAGTGCCTTGTCCGGTAAACCTCGCGACGAAGACAAAAGGGCCTCGCGGGGGACATTGCGATATGATCGGTTCAAACTGCAAAACAGATTAAATTTCAAAATATACCAAAGGGCTGCGATACCGTCCGTCACACCGATCTTTTTGCCTTCGTCGTAAGTGCGACCGTAATAGCTGATCGGGACCTCGTAAACTATACAGTCGAGTTTTACGATCTTCGCGGTGACTTCGATCTCGAACCCGAAACCGCTGGAAGTGATGATCATACTTCGTATGATCTCACCGCGAAAGGCCTTGTAGCCCGTCTCGACGTCGGTCATGTTCAAATTGGTTAGGCAATTTGAAAGGAACGTAAGTCCCTTGTTTGCAACGTAATGATAAAAATAGAGGATTCGGGTCGTCTTTTTGACCAAAAAACGTGACCCGTAAACTACGTCGGCAAGCCCGAGCATTATTGGTTGGATGACATCTGGGATCTCGGAAGGGTCATACTCAAGGTCAGCGTCCTGCACGATGACGATGTCGCCGTTCGTCTGAGCAAATCCCACCTTGAGCGCAGCGGTCTTGCCGGCGTTTTTCGGCTGCCTAAAATATCGTATGCGCGGATCTTCGTTTGCAAGACGTTCGACGATCTCGCGGGTCGAGTCGGTCGAGCAATCATCAACCACGATGAGTTCGAGCAACTCGGGGATCCGTCGGACACGGCCGATGATCTTCTCGATCGTCTGCTCCTCATTGAAGGCCGGCATTACCACGGACAATATCGGCTGGCCGGCTCTCATCGAGCGATCAGATGTTTCCAACAAAACTATAACTCCTCAGGCTTTGGGCAGACCTTTCTTTGCGATATCCGTGACGATCTCGCAGAAACGGTCAAGTTCCCAGAGCGTCGTGTAAACATTCGGCGTAATGCGAATGCCGGTAAATTCTTCGTGCACGATAGGGGTCGTAAATATCTTGTGTTTGGACATTAGATACGAGCCGATCGCGACCGGATCTATGCCGTCGATCTTAAAATTGGCGATCGCACACGACTGTATTGGGTCGAAGGACGTGTTAAAACCGATCTTCGGCACGTCCTTGAGTTTGTTCATCCAATATCGCGATAAATAGCGGAGCCGCTCTTCTTTGCGTTTGCCGCCGATGGCGTTGTGGAAAAGGATCGCTTCGCCGATCGCAAGACGCATTGCGGCTGAATGCGTGCCAATCTCTTCGAATTTGCGGATGTCGTTCTTGTTCTTATCCTCAGAAGCCATCAGAGCCCAGATCTTGGCGATCTTATCCCTTTTTACGTAGAGCATTCCAGTTCCCTTAGGTGCATAGATCCACTTGTGCAGGGAAGTGCCGTAATAGTCGCACCCGAGATCGGCTTGCTTGAAATCGAACTGGGCAAATGCATGTGCTCCGTCGACAATCGTCTCAATGCCGCGGGCACGAGCCATATCACATATTTTCTTAACGGGGATGATCTGACCGGTCAGATTGATCTGATGCGATACGAGAATTAGTTTTGTTCTCGGTGTAACGCCCCGCTCGAATGCGGTCGCAATATCATCGACATTCGCCGGTGCGATTGGGATCTTAATAAGTTTTAGTTTCAGGCCCTCGCGCAACTCACGCTGTCTAAGAGTGGTCAACATTCGCGGATAGTCCTGTGTCGTCGTCAGGATCTCATCACCCGACTTAAAATCAAGACCCATTAGTAGAGTCTCAAGCGACTCTGAAGCATTTCGCGTGATAGCGATCTCTTCCGCCGAACAGCCGAAAACCTCAGCAAGTCCCGTTCGGACCGTTTCGGACTGCGGTTCCAGTAGCTGCCACATTGTATAGGCTGTCGCGTCTTCCTGCTGCCATGTATACCGGACAAATGCCTCCGTCACCATTCGCGGGCTCGGGCTGACCCCGCCATTGTTCAGATTGACGATACCGCGTGTAACCGAAAATGCCTGTTGAATGGTCGCCCAATAATCCTCGTCGAGAGCAGCCTCCGCCGGCGAAAGTCGAGCGATCGATCTTCCCGCCGCCTGAACATCACTGAACAAAGATGCGACGGTCACTGATGACAAGGCGGCCAAGCCGAGCCCCTTGCCAACGTTTGATAGAAAACTTCTTCGGTTGATGTCGTTCCTGATTACCATCAAGACCTCCTCCTCAATCTTTCGTTTTCCGATTTCGCAGCAAAAGAGCAACTCCGATCACGGCAATCACAATAAAAACTGGTACAATGCAGATCAGTATTTCAGTCGGGCCGAGCATCACGGATCATCAAAGCGCGGCCACAAGAGCGTCGATCTGCTCACGTGAGTTTGTTTCGGTCACACAAACAAGAAAATCATTCTCGCGTCCGCCGTAGTATTTCGACAGTGCGAGTCCGCCGATGATGCCTTTATCGCAAACCGATCCCAAAACGTCGACAGCGGCACGAGGTCCGCGGACCACGAATTCGTTGAATGTTGGAGCCGAAAAGGGGAGCGAATAGCCGTCGAGTTCGGCGATCCTTTCCTTCGCATATGCCGCCTTTTGAGCGTTCTGCTCAGCGACCTCCTGGAGGCCCTTTTTCCCCATTGTTTCCATGTAAATGGTCGCGGCTAGCGCGATCAGGCCCTGATTGGTGCAAATATTTGACGTTGCCTTCTCGCGGCGGATATGTTGTTCGCGTGTAGATAGGGTCAAAACGAAACCGCGGTTGCCGTTCTTGTCATAAGCTATGCCGCACAGGCGTCCGGGCATCTGACGGACATATTTCTCCTGCGTAGCGAACAGGCCAAGGTGCGGGCCTCCAAAGCTCATCGGAACTCCCCAAGATTGTCCGTCGCCAACGACTATGTCGGCCCCACAAGCTCCGGGTGTCTTGAGTGATCCGAAAGAGATCGCCTCGGTAACAACAACTACAAATAGGGCTCCGACAGAATGAGCTGCGGCGGCGAGAGACTCGAGGTCTTCGATACAGCCGAAGAAATTCGGTGACTGCACGACTAACGCGGCGGTCTTGTCATCGAGTGCCGAGGTGTCAAGGATACGTCCCGTGGCTTCGTCGAAGTCGAGTTCAACGATCTCGGTATCACCATGTTGAGCATAGGTGACCGCAACCTCGCGATATTCTTTATGGACGCTCTTGGCAACGACGATCTTATCGCGACGTGTCACGCGTTGAGCCATAAGGTAAGCCTCAGCCATCGCGGTCGAACCGTCGTACATTGAGGCGTTCGAAACCTCCATTCCGGTCAACTGGCAAACGAGAGTCTGGAATTCGAAAATGTATTGGAGCGTGCCCTGGGATATTTCCGGTTGGTAAGGTGTATATGAGGTGAAAAACTCGGACCGCTGGATCAGGTGATCGACGACGGTGGGCGAATAATGTGAATATACGCCGCCGCCCAAAAATGAGGGCTTTGACGTTCCGGTATTTTTTGCCGCCATTGCTTCCATTGCGGCGATCACTTCCGATTCGGCCATCGGTTCCGTGACATTAAGCGAACGGCTGAGCTTTACATCATCGGGAATCGAGCGGAATAATTCTTTTGCATCGGTGAGGCCGACAGTTGCCAGCATTTCGTCACGTTCTTCGGGTGAATTCGGTATATATCTCATTGCTTTTCTATCAGGGACAAACCCTATATTAACAGAAGTCGTCGTGTGAACGGTAATGAGCCTCGAACTGTCGCAAAAAAGGCGGGGACGTCAATGCCCTCGCCGGTAAAATGATCAAAAGGTGAAATTCTCGCCTATCGTCGCGGCAACTTGAAACTGCCTGTGAAGGTGTATGTTTCGGTCGTACCGTCGTCCCTGACGTTATCGCAAACGGCGGTGAATTTGCCTTCGACCATCCCGCCTTTTAGTGGGACGGAGATGATCTCATAGCTGCCGGATCTCGCCATGAACATAGGTACGTCGTTGAATGCAGTGGTTCGAACACTGAACGACGCCCCGTCACCTTCATCTCCGAATTGGTAAGTGCCCTTTTCCGCGCGAGGAATAAAGCCCTGAAAAGAAAAGCTCTTTTCGTCCCTACTATTGCTCGCCCCGTAAAAGAACATCAGTCTGCCATTCTGGGCACCTTCGTTCATCGCATTGCCGTCAGCTGACTGGAATTGCAAACCGTTCACATCGACCTTCTGTCCATTGTGTTCGATCGTCATCGTGAAGAGTGCCGCCGATCCGGCCGGCGCCTTCGGCGGAACCGACTTCTGGCCAAATGCCACAATTGATGCGAGTAATGTGAAAGCCAATGCAGCGATTGTTCTCAATTTCATAAAAACTTGTCTCCAGTTGATTTCTGCTTATTAATTTGTAGACCGCCTGACCTTGAATTTCACGTGGATCCGGCCGCGAACAATGTTGCCTGCGGCATCAGCTGAGTAAATGGCCGAATTCATCACTCCGGTCGAGAGATCTGGCGTCAGATCCTGAACGATCACCTCACCTCCGCATTTTGCCTTAAAAGTCTCGGAATGAAGTTCGCCGCAGCCTGCACCATTGTTTATCGAACGCAGAAATAGGTTGATGCCCGTCTGATCGTCCGCGTCTAGCGGATGGCGCCCAAGGTTCCACCCCTTGAATGAGAAGCTAAGTTCCTCTCCGATCGGAGCTATAGTGCCGGGTTTGGGGGCTCCCGCAAGTGACTTTAGTCCGCTGATCGTGTAAACGGAAAGGTCCTGTTTCGCATCATAAAATGATCGGGCATTAGCGCTCAGAGCTTCAAGATTGATATCGGCCCGTTCCTTTTCCATCATTTTCTTTGCGGCTTCGAGCTTCTCAAGCGTCCCGGGCGGCAAATTTTTTACTACCCTCGGATCCATACCTGCAACAGCAGGCAATTTGACTGCATCGGTGACCACGGTCGTGTACCGGGCATCCTTAAGCCCGATTCCGGGAATGTTAATGATGACAAGATTGTCAGAGTCGGCGATCTGGATGGTTTCGAATAAGATCACCTTTGGCAGGTAGGGAAGCAACGGCATCAGTTCAACCGTTACAACGCACTTTTTCCCGGCGGGCAACGCTTTCGGGGCGGTAAAGTTATATGTTGCGTCATCGATCCCGACCAGAATTCCGCCGCCGTCAACAACTTTCCAATTGGCGAACTTGTAATATGGATTCCCCGGCCCAAGGACGCGGTCGAACGGAACCGAGTCTTTCTTTACCTTTCCATCCTCTCCCTTTGGATAGATCAGCATACGAACTCGAAGCGGAGTCGATTCACCGACATCGAGAAGTCCTTTTTCGGCCTCGAGCGTAAGGTTCTGGCCTTTTTCAGCGATCGTTTGGTCGCGTTCAAGTTCAGAGACCGCGTCCTTTTGGGCAACGATCACTAATGGGATCGATAAAGTTACAATAATGCTTAATAGGGTCTTCATATTGTCATCCGGTGGTGTCAGGCACGTAGCTTAGACGAAGATAGACCGCAAGTTTTGCGTTGAAATTGATCCGCGTTTACAAGAAAAGCGAGCGCTCACAGAGGAAGCGCTCGCTGATTAATGGCCCGTAGTGGGAAACCGCTCAGTTCGAAGCTTCCAGATACTCCTCGTACTCGGCTGCAGAAAGCATCGCATCTGCTTCGCCGGGGTTATCCATTTTGACCTTTACCATCCAACCCGAATTGTACGGATCGTTATTGACGGCCTCCGGCGTATCGTTAAGGCCTTCGTTGACCTCGACGACCTCGCCGGCAACCGGGGTAAATATCTCAGAGACAGCTTTAACCGACTCAACGGAACCAAATGACTCGTGCGTGCCAAACTTATCACCAACACGGGGCATATCGATATACACCACATCTCCGAGGCTATGCTGAGCATAATCAGTGATGCCGATGGTCGCCACGTCGCCGTTGACGTTAACGTACTCGTGGTCTTTGCTGTAACGTAAATTCTCAGGAATGTTAGACATAGATTGTGGATCTGACCTCGTTAAAATTGTAAAACTCGGACTATTTTGACCGCTTATAAAATGGCGTAGGAACAACTTTGGCAGCGATCTGTCGCCCTCTCACATCGATTGTAATTTCTTGCCCGTCAATTGCAAACTGCGGAGGCAAAAATGCGAGGCCGATATTCTTCTTAAGAAATGGCGCCGGGCTGCCCGAAGTTACAACGCCCGTCTTTTCCCCGCCGACGTAGACATCGCAGCCATCGCGGGCGATTCCGGGTTCGGTCATTTCAAAACCCGCAATCTTCCGCGTCAGTCCTTCTTCCTTTTGTCTTGCAATTATCTCCGATCCGGTAAAAGGACCCTTTTGAAACTTTGTTATCCATCCGAGCCCCGCTTCAAGCGGTGAAATATCATCGCCGAGTTCGTGCCCGTACAGAGACATTGCGGCTTCGAGACGAAGTGTGTTCCGGGCAGCGAGCCCGCAGGGAAGTATGCCACCCTTCGCACCGTAATTACCGGTTTCCAGGATCTTGTTCCAAAGCTGTTCAGCCGTGTCGGCCGCCGCATATATCTCAAAGCCGTCTTCGCCGGTGTAACCGGTCCGCGAGATGATCGCATCGACGCCGTCAACCCGCCCGGTGGTGAAATGGTAGTATTTTATCGCAGCCAGATCGGTCTCGGTCAGATTTTGAACGATCGCCGTCGCATCGGGTCCCTGGATCGCGATCTGACAATATTCTGAACTGGCATTATGGAGTTCAACGCGTTCGTCTTTCTTGTGTGAGGTGATCCAGGCCCAATCCTTTTCAGTTGTTCCGGCGTTAACCACTAACAGGAGTTTCTCCTGTCCAAATCGATATACCAGGAGATCATCGACCACGCCGCCGTTATCGTTCGTCATCGCCGAGTAGTGTGCCTGGCCATCGACCAGTTTCAATACATCGTTGGTCGTCAATCTGTTGACGAAACTGATCGCGTCCGGTCCCTCGACCCAGATCTCGCCCATATGCGACACGTCGAAAAGCCCGGATCGGGTGCGGGTCGCCATATGTTCTTCTATCACTCCGGCCGTATATTGGACCGGCATGTCCCAACCGCCAAAATCGACCATTCGACCACCCAATGCCCGATGAGCATCGTTGAGCGGAGTCTTTTTCAATGCACCTGATGTCATATAACCTGAGTGTAATTTAGTTTCACTCCGCACTACAAGTCATCTGTGCAAAGTTGGGTACCTAGTGAAGTAATCGGCATCAAATTATCCGCCGGTTGAATCTAAAATCAAAAAAAACAGCTGAAGAATGTAATGATTTTCGAAAAAACGACATTTAATAAGTGAGGCCGCGGCGCAAACCTGAAACGTAGCCGGCTCTTCGAGGGGTTGGTGAGCCGGTGAAAGATCAGAATTGTTACGCGGCCCGCACGCAATCAGGTGTCCGGGGATTGGTCGGCTAGTTCTTGCCCTTTTTCATTTCCGTCGGGAGTTTAGCGACGGCCTCGATGATCTCGTCACAGTCTTCGATAATGTCAAGCAAAAGGCCGCGTTCCGCCTTAACCTCGGTCTTCGAAAGTTCGTCGTTAAAAATGGGCCGGTAACGAACGGCGGCCGAACCCAAACTGCGAACGGCTTTGGAAAAGAGAGCTTTAGGATCCTTTGGCTTTTTGCCTTCGTCTTCGTTGATGATCGCCGAGTCCGGGCGGGCCGCCAGATTATCGATGTCATCGATCGCTTTCTGAATTATCCTTTCGATATCACTGAGCATCTCTGCCCGCGTGCCGCTCGGCGACGGCCCCCAAATATCCTTTTCTTTAACAGATCTTCCGTTTGCCGAGTTGCCGAGTCCGATCACGGCCATACGGCGGTCAACGGCGTGAACTAAGACGCCGATCCTCTCGTCGATCTGCTGAGCCTCACGAACGATCTCGATTTCCTCGTCGGTCAAATAATCGCGACGTTGAGCGTCGGCGGTCGTCGGGGCAGCAATGATCAGAAGCACGATCGCGGCCAAAACATTTCCCAGGAACTTCATAAAGCTAATTTCGTCGCGGCTCTCTGACGACCGTGTCGCCAAACAATGGTTCGAGAGCCTTCGATCGGGCATCTCTGATGTATTTGATCGTTGATTTTACAAATGGTTCGTAGCGGAGCGGCAACTCTCGGCGGATCAGTTCTATCTTTGGAACATAGCCCCGCAAGCCGATCTCGAAACGTTTAAAATTGCTCAGCACCTTATCACTGTTGTTGTCACTTCGAAGAAGAAAATCGATGGTATTGTCGAGGATTCCCAAAAAGCCGCCAAGTTCGGTGTACATCTTTTCGAAATCCTCTAGCCCGGCCGCTTTCTCAGCAGCGGCTATACGAGCGTTCATGAGTTCGAGGGCAACAAGCGTTCTGGCCTTGACGTCTCTTTCACGGGTCAGCCTGATGCCCTCGTCGCGAGTGATCACCCGAACGGGCGGCGGTGCCGATTCGTCTGGGTCGGTCTGGCCGGCAACAATTCCGGACGAAGCGGCCAAAACGATCGTTGACAGGCAATAAAGGCCGACATATCGTTTGATGCCGAGCCATCGCCTTGGTCGCCCTTTATCTGAAATGCTCTGGCCGATCATCACTTCTTTCCCTTTTTTTCCTTTATCTGACGCTGCAATATCGGGATCCGCAATTCGACCTTCTCGATCTCAAGTTGATTTTTGGCCGGGTCGGCAATTCGCAGGAACTGTTGGTAATTTGCCATAGCGTCGAGATACTCGGCAAGCTGGTCATGGCAAATGGCCAGGAAAAAATAGGCGGCCGGCAGATCGGGCTGTTTCGCCGTGAGCCACATATATTCCTGTTTAGCTTCAGCGTATCGCTTAAGCTGGAACAGCGCGGTTGCCAGATTAGCATGTGCTGTCGAATTGTCAGGAGCGATCGCCAGCAGCTTTCTGAAAAGCCCTACCGCTTGATCAAACATTTTCGCTTGAACAAGGGCAGCGCCAAATCCGATCGCGTGGTTGATATTGTTAGGCTCGGCCTCAGACGCACGTTTGCAGTAATCGATCGCCTTGGCCGGTGCAGCTACGCGGTACAGAGAGCACAATCGACCTAAGACGCTGGGGTTGAACGGATCATTCGCTAATTGCTTTTCGAGTTCGGGAGCATTGTCAGACGTCGCTGCGGCCAATCGCGTACGGAACGCCGTAGCCTCGCCCGCGAGTGGCCCCTTGATCGCTTCGAGCAGTTTGAGAGCCTCCTCATTTCGGCCATATGCAGCGTGAACCATCGCTCGTAGCAGCTTTGTTTCGTCCGCTTCCGGTTCTATCCGTTCAAGAACCGACACGGTCTCTGATGCTTTGACAGTGTCACCTTCGGCGAGAGCAATCTTGGTCAACTCTGACAGAGCGAAACGGTTGCGGGGATCGAGAGCGAGAGCGTTGGTCAGGCTCGATTTGGCACTTTGCTGCCGGCCAAGAGCGTTTTCGAGTGCGGCTCGGGCGGTCCACAACGAAGCCGTTGGCTTTGCTTTGCCAGTTTGAACTATGATCTTACCCAATAGTTCATTCAGGACCGCTGCCGGTGCATTTGAGCGCAACTTCAATTCGGCCATCGCGGCGAGAGCCGGAAAGCTCTGATCGTCTATCTCGAGAGCCTTGGCTAGCACCTTTTCCGCCGCAGTGAGATCGCCGCCCGAAAGCAGAAGTGAACCGAGGCTCGTCAAAGGCAGTGTCCAGTCCGGACGCAACTCAACTGCCCGTCGAAATGCCTTCTCTGCGTTGGCCGTCTGGCCGAGACTCAATTGGGCCGAACCGCATTGATATTCCGCCTCAGGGAAATCCGGAAAAACCTTGAGTGCCTTTCTATATAGAACGATGGCCCCTGCAATATCGCCCTTTTCGTGAAGCTCTTGAGCCTGATTGAATATCGCTACGGCATCCTGTACAGGATCGTCGGTTTCTTGAGCCGAAACCGACGGCAGAATGTTCGCAAACAAAAAAAAGCCTGCGAGAATGGCGAGGCCGATCCTTGAATAGGTGGAACCGGTAAAACGGGAACTGCGAGTCAGCATTAATTAATGTTTAGCAATATTAACACTCGAGGTACCTCGAGTCCATATTTGTTTAGTTAATGCAGCGATTAATTTTGGTTTCAATCATTTGCTTCAAACATTTTGGTGAGCTAACATTTTCTTTACTGGTCATGACAGGGCCTAACCCGCCAAACCGCCATCAAATGTACTCATATCCCCAATCATCTCAAGCTCAACAGGACATCGAGATGTCGAGTATAAAAGAGCAAGGGCTGAGGACTATGATGCGCGAAATGGGTAAGGTGTTGGTAGCCTTCTCCGGCGGAGTAGATAGTTCCTATCTGGCGGTGATCGCCAGCCGAGAACTTGGGGCCGATGCCGTGTGTGTTTTGGGGATATCACCGAGCGTTTCCGAGCACCAGCGTGACGAAGCCAGGCGTATTGCCGCTCAGCACCGCCTCAATTTGGTCGAGGTCGCCACCAACGAAGTGCTGGATCCGAATTACGCCGCTAACCCTTCGAATCGCTGTTATTTCTGCAAAAGTGAGCTTTACTCGCGATTGCGGGCCATTGCGGACGAAATGGAAATTCGCTTCGTGCTTGATGGTACCAACGCAGATGATCTTTCTGATCATCGGCCAGGGAGAGTTGCCGCCGGAGAGTACGGCGTTGTAAGCCCGTTGGCCGAGCTCGGAATTTCGAAGGATGAGATCAGAGAATTCAGCCGCCTGGCCGGCATTGCCGATTGGAGCAAGCCGGCTAGCCCGTGCCTTTCGTCGCGCATCGCTCAAGGTGTTCCGGTCACCATCGAGCGATTGTCAAAGGTCGAGCGGAGTGAGGCGTTTTTGCGACGGATGGGCTTCAGAGAGTTTCGGGTGCGTGTGCACGGCGATCTTGCGCGGATCGAGGTTGCGCCTATGGAGATGGGTGAGGCCCTTGCTCTTGATACCGTCGAACTGGTCCGTGTTGAATTTAGGAAGTATGGTTTTAGATACGTTACGCTTGATCTCGATGGTTTCCGATCGGGGTCTTTGAACGAAACTATAAATTAGGAAAATTAAAATTAGTTTATTTGGAGAGTGAATAAAAATGGCAAATCCAATGGCTGACGAAATGCGCCGGTTCAAGGGGAGTGATGAGAAGAATCCCTTTGAGGCAATGAGCGAGCGTTTTGACCGGGCGGCGACCCTTCTGGGACTCGACGAGGATCTTTATCGGGTAATGCGTGTTCCGAGCCGCGAGATCAAGGTCTATATCCCCGTGCGAATGGACACGGGGCACATTCAGGTGTTTGAGGGCTATCGCGTTCAGCACAACTTTGCTCGCGGCCCGGCAAAGGGCGGCATTAGATACGCACCCGATGTCACGCTCGATGAGGTCAAGGCCCTCTCGGCGTGGATGACCTGGAAGTGCGCCGTTGTCAACGTGCCTTTCGGCGGTGGCAAGGGCGGCATTATTTGCGATCCCGCTCAAATGTCGATCGGGGAGCTCGAGCGTCTGACCCGTCGATATACGTCGGAGTTGATCGATTTCATCGGCCCGGACAAGGATGTGCCGGCCCCCGACATGAACACCAATGAGCAGACGATGGCGTGGATCATGGACACTTTCTCGATGCATGCCCGTCATACCGTAACCGCTGTCGTCACCGGCAAACCGATCGCCCTCGGCGGCTCGCTTGGCCGTCGCGAAGCGACTGGCCGAGGCGTGCTATTCTGCGTAAACGAGGCCATCAAGCGGTTTAACTTGACGCCGCAAGAGACGACGGTCGTTGTTCAGGGTTCGGGCAACGTCGGCGGCATCGGTGCCGAGCTAATGCATCAGGAGGGCTATAAGGTAATAGCGATATCGGACGTTGGAGGCGGCATATATAATAAGGATGGTCTGGATATCCCCGACGTGTTGGCATACCTTCGGGAAAACAAGTCGCTCGAAGGTTATCCGAACGTCGAATTTGTCGATAATAAGCAGTTGCTTGAGATCGAGTGTGACGTTCTTGCACCGTGCGCGACCGAGAACCAGATCACATCCGAAAATGCCGACCGCATCAGGTGCAAGATCCTGGCGGAGGGTGCCAACGGGCCGACCACGCCAAAGGCCGATAAGATCCTGCACGACAAGGGCATATTCGTCATCCCGGATATTCTCGCGAATGCCGGCGGCGTAACCGTTTCGTACTTTGAGTGGGTCCAGGATCGTATGGGTTACTTCTGGTCTGAGGACGAGGTGAATTCGCGTCTCAAGGACAAAATGGTGGCTAGCTTTAACGAGCTTTGCCATTATGCCGAGAAACACGATGTTGATACGCGCACCGCGGCATATATGCTGGCCATCGATCGGGTTGCATACGATACAAGAATGCGGGGCATCTACGCATAGGCTGAGGACGGTGCCGCAACGCTAAAAACACTTGATTTTGTTTTTCGACTAGGGTATCGTCTAAGGCGGGGAAAATTCGCTTTGTGTTCGGTCAAATTGACTTTAGCAAGCTTTTTTCCTATAAATATTGTAGTTAAAGAACTAACTTTTAGTGCATCGCTCGATTTGTACGTGTTTGCGGTTGGCAAAGCGGTCAGGCGTATGCAATACTTAGGTAGCTTTGAGGTAAGTAGAATTTTGTAACTTAATTGTTCTCAATTGCTGCCCTTTTGAATTTCAACTTATTATTTCGGCGGAGGAATGTGATGAAACTCGCTAACAAGGTGTACATTGCGACACTTTTACTTTTAACGCTTGCTTTTGCGGCGATGGCCCAGAGCAACGGCAGGCCGGACTCGGATCCGCGTAACACGGCACCGACCGTTGGTACGGGTGGTCCGGTTGGCGGCGCTACCGGTCTATTTACAGTTTACGACGGCCAGACGCTTCGCAAGGGTGAATACACCGTCAGCATGGCTATGAGCAACTACGATCGCGATCCTGGTGATGCCGACTTTACTTCGGTCCCTGCCAGCTTCCAGATCGGTTTGACGAACAAGATCGAACTGTTCTTCAATACGGAAGCTTATCGTGCGATCAAGGTCAACTCGCGACGTAACCTTTCGAGCAACTATCTGCCGAACTCGCAGTTCTTTATTATTGGTGTTGGTTTGACCCGTGCTCCGGCAGTCGTTCTGGCTCCGCGTGGCCCGGGTGCTAACCAGTACCTCAATTCAGCGATATATCGCCCGACCGGTGCTCCGTTTGTTGGGTACCCGTTTGTTGGCGGAAATGCTGGAACATACGGACTTGTGCCGCCGTTCTTCTCAGGCCCGATCTTCGGATTTGCTGCCGGAACGAATGCGTCCTACGGTGCGGTTGCCAGCGGTAATGGTGCCTCACTTTTCCCGGGACTCGGTTCGGTCTACGGCAGTATTCTCCCCGGCGTGGTTCTCCAGAGCACGACTCTTGTGAACAACCAGGGAGCGGCCGCCGGTGAAGGCCCGCTGGTCTTTACTCAGGCTCCGTCGTATCTTCCGGATGCCCCGTTCATTAACCGCGGCTATGGCGAATCAGCGTTCAACTCGTTTGACGTTGGTTTCAAATGGAGAATGAACAATATTAACAATGCGATCGGATACGGTCTCGTTGCTTCGTACACCTATTACACTGACAGTGCGAATGATGCCAAGGGCTTCAACATGCTGCAGCGTGGTTCGAGTGCAGGCGGCAACATGGGCGACATTGCATTGACCTTCTTTGCGGACGCACGTCTCGCCAAGTGGGCCAATCTGTCGGCTAACGTGGGCTACCGATATACCAGCAAGACCAAGATGGACCTGCCGGGCGGCACGTTCACCGCACTCGATCGTCCGGATGAACTCCAGTCGTCGATCGGTGTCGATTTCCCGGTCAGCAAGTTCTTCCAGCCGATCGCTGAGTTCCGTTCGCTTTACTATGTTGGCGGACGCACCCCGAACGCGTTTGAAAACCACCCGATGGACGGCCTCGTCGGTGCCAGGATATTCCCGGTTCGCTGGGCCAGCCTTGGTTTCGCATACCGTCACAACTTCAATCAGCAGGATACCAATAGCTTCGACAAGGATGCTCGTTTCTCGAACAGCGTTACGATCCCGTGTCGTGCTGGCGTAACTGCTTGTACGCCGGTGACGATCACCACCAACTGGCAGGGTGTTCCTAACGGCTTTGTTACGTCGAATGATCCGCATGGCTATGTTGCACAACTCACGCTTGGTCGCCGCTTGAAGCGTCAGACCGAAGCTGTCAACGTCCCGGCGGTTGTTAACTCCGTCACGATCAGTGACACGGTTATCACGCTCGGATGTGCCCCCGGATTCAAATCCCGTTCGGGAGCTTGCAACGACAACCGCACTGTCAACGTTTCGACCAACGCCAGTGATGCTGAGAACGATGTCCTGACCTACAACTACACTGTTTCGGGCGGACGCATCGTCGGCAGCGGAGCAAATGTCCAGTGGGATCTCTCGGGTGTCGGCAAAGGCACTTACACCATCACGACCGGCGTTGACGACGGTTGCGGCGTATGTGGCAAGACCGAGACTAAGACGGTGACCGTTGAAGAGTGTTCAGATTGTGTCCAGGTTTGTTCGTGCCCGACCTTGATGGTCAGCGGACCGGCCGGAACGACAGATCCGGGTGCTACGATGACCTTCACCCTTAGCGGTGCCGGTTCGAACTCGGTTAACTGGTCGGTATCGGCTGGTACGATCGAATCAGGACAGGGAACCTCGTCGATCACGGTCCGTGCACCGGCAGACGGCCGTGTTTCGAACATCACGGCTACGGCCGAGGTGGGCGGACTTGACCCGAACTGCGGATGCACGACAACCGCAAGTGAAAGCGCACCGGTTGCACCTAAGCCGACTGCGACGCTTATCGACGAATTCGGCAAGGCTCCGGATGATGACGTCAAGGCTCGTGTTGACAACTTCTATATCCAGTTGAATAACAACCCGAGTGCTCAGGGCTATATCATCAATTACGGAAATGCTGCTCAGATCAAGAAGCGTAAAGCTCAGATCATGAAGGCCATCAACTTCCGTAAATACGATGTCAATCGTGTAACCTTCGTCGACGGTGGTGACACCGGTGCCGGCGAAAGCACGAAGTTCTGGCTCGTACCTGCCGGTGCTGACGCTCCGCGTCCGTAACGTCATAGTTAAAGCTTCTCCGGTACAGGCCGGCGAACATTTCAAAACGGCTGAGGTTTCCATCACAAAACCTCAGCCGTTTTTTTGCGCTCAAGCTGTCACAGTTGGAATGCCCGCAGGATTTCGGTAAAATGTTTTGGTCAGTGTTTCTATGGAGCCATTTTCTGTTGCCAACCGGCAACGATGCTACGGCATCCAACTACGAACTTCGGGTCCGCGTTGAGAGGGCCTTATGACGCCCCACCAAGTGATTTTGTAAGAAAGGATTTAGGATATTATGTTCAATCTTCGGAAAAACAGTGCCTGGGTTTTATTCGTTGCGTTTTCTGTGGTTTTCAATTCGCTTGTTTTGGGGAGCAAAGTCCAAGCGGTCGAGACGCCGGCGGACCCAGATAAGTTTGATGATTGGTCCGTAATGGGCCCTGACGGCGGTGACGTTCGGGTCATTGCGATCGACCCGCGCGACAAAAACAGGCTTTATATCAGCACACTCGACGGCCAGATACATACGTCTGCCGATGGAGGCAAAACGTGGTCACTTTTGGTCAATCTGAACAAGCCGCAGTTGATACTTGATCAGTTGTTTGTTGATTCGCGTGATTCAAAGATCATCTATACATCCGGGCACAGGCATAAGGCTCCGGGCGGGTTCTTTCGTACAACGGACGGGGGGCTCACCTGGAAAGAGTCCAAGGAACTCAAGGATGAGTCGATACACGCGATGACCCAATCACCCACGGATCCCAATATCATCACGGTTGGGACCACGCATGGCGTCTGGATCTCGAAGAACTCGGGCGCGGACTGGGAGATGCTCAAGTCGAGCACGGCACCGGTGAACATTGACTCATTGGCGATCGATCCGCGCAGTAATAGCACGATGTACGCCGGAACCTGGTGGCGGGCATATAAGACGACGGATAGCGGCAAAAACTGGCGGTTGATAAAGGACGGTATGATCGACGATTCCGACGTTTTCGCGATCACGATCAACCCGCGTAACCCCGAGAACATCATTGCCTCGGCGTGCAGTGGCATCTATGAATCGCAGAATGGTGGTGAGAAGTGGTCTAAGATACAGGGCATTCCATCGCAATCGCGACGTACCCGCGACATTCTGCAGCATCCGACAATCCCCGGGACTGTATATGCCGGTACGACCGAGGGTTTCTGGATGACCACCAACGGTGGAAAGTCTTGGGCTCTGACGACCCAGCGTAATCTCGAGATCAATTCTATCGCCGTGCATCCATCCGAGCCGAACAGGGTCTTTATCGGTACTAACAACTACGGCGTGATGGTTTCGAATGACGGTGGGCGCAATTTTGCTCCGACCAACGACAGGTTCAGCAGCCGTTTTACCTATTCGATCACGGCGGACAACAAGTCATCCGATCGGCTGTACGCAACCACGCAAAATACGGCGACGGGCGGCGGATTTTTCTTCACTAGCCTCGACGGCGGCCGGACATGGCAACCTGCAAAGAATCTCGACTCAGGCCGTATTGTTCCGTTCGCGTTGTTACAGGACCGGACCAATGTAAATCTAATGTATCTCGGCACGAATGCCGGAATTTACCGATCACTCGATCGCGGAGCGAACTGGACACAGTTGGCCGCTGCCAAACCCGCTGCTCGTCCGATCACCAAAAAGCCGGTTCCTAAAAAGGTGGTCAAAAAGACCGCATCTGTAAAGACCGCTGCAGCCACGCCAATGGTTGATGTAGCCGCGGCCGGCAAGCCCGTGGCGGCGATCACCGGAAAGGTCAAGGTTCTTGCATTCACCGAAGACGGAAAGAACGGAATCTTAGCGGGGACCGACAAAGGGCTCTATCGCAGTTATGACCTTAGCAAAGGGTGGGAGAAGATCACATTCGGGGCTGGATTGAATGACAATATTTTTGCGGTCCACATATCACCGCTCCGTCCTGACGTGATCTGGGTTGGCACTGCGACCTCGGGTGTACTCGTTTCTCGGGATTCGGGCAAGACATGGCAAAAGGCCGGAGGGGCCGCCGATATCGTGCCGATAAGTTCGATCAATTCTGATCCCAAGCGGCCTGATTACATTTACGTCGGAACTTCCCAGACCTTCTACGCGAGCCGCGACGGTGGCGTCACGTGGACCCGCCGTGGTGGCAATTTGCCGCTCGGAAACTACACGAGCATCCTCATCAATCCGGAGAATACCGATGAGGTCATAGTTTCAAGTTCGCTCGAGGCCGACGGGGGGATCTATCAAACCACCAACGCCGGAGATAAGTGGCGCCGTATTGACACGAAGGAGATGAAACTGCCCAGTCGGCGCATTTGGTCGATGGCCATGGATCCCAACGATCCGAACCGGATTTTTGCGGGTACTCACTCATCGGGGGTGTACCGCATTTCGCGTCAGGGAGGTGCTGCCGCGACGACCCCCGGCGATCGGCCCAGAATCACGAATAACGAATAGGCACCAGATCAAGACCGTAGGATGGCGGCCCAAGCGGCCGCCTCTTTTTGTTTTATGTTTGGAAAGTCGCGGTCGGGAATCTATAATCTGTTACATAACAAGAATGGAGCAAGAAATCGCCTGTCAAAGCCGAAGCGGAGCCGTCACCCTGCGTGCTGAGAGCATACCGTTCTCAGATTTTCCCGGACAATCGCGGCTCTTTATTGATTATCAGAGAGACCCGATCTCGCTGCGAAAATACTATCCTCAGGCGGTCGAGTCTCAATCGGACGTTGCCGCCTTGGTGCCAAGTGTTTTGGCGAACCACAAGGCAGATCGAAATATCCTGGCCGATGCACTATCCGAGATCAATATCAAGTTCGGTGCCGGACACAAGACACTGCGAAACATCGAATCACTCAGGTCGCCAGACACGGTGGCAGTCGTCACCGGGCAGCAGGCCGGCCTGTTCTCAGGACCTCTCTATACTATCTATAAAGCGATGTCGGCGATCCGTCAGGCCGAGAAGCTTAGGGAACAGGGGATAAGCGCGGTGCCGGTTTTTTGGGTCGCGACCGAGGATCACGATTTTGAAGAAGTGTCCAAGACGTATGTTGTTGATCGGAACGGTTCACTTTATGAATCAAAGACGGAACCAAGTCATTGTTACGAGAACTTGCCGGTCGGCTTCATTAAGCTTGACGCGACCATAAAGATGGGCATCGCCGACTTGATCGCTGCACTTTCGCCGACGGAATTTACGTCAGAGGTACGGCAATTGATCGAGGACAGTTGGCGGCCAGACGAGTATTTTGGCGACGCGTTCGGCAAACTGCTGACGCATCTTCTTGGCGATTACGGATTGATAATTCTCTGCCCGCTTCATCCAAAACTGAAACAACTTGCCGCACCTGTTTACGTCAAGGCCATCAGGCGGTCGGCCGAGATTGTCGATGCTTTGAGGACGCGTAGCGACGAACTGGTCAAAGACGGCTATACGGCCCAAGTGCTGGTCGGCGAGGATTACTTTCCACTCTTTTGGCAGGCTGAAAACGATACCCGCAACGCTCTCAAACGAACCGAGTCCGGGACTTATCGTAAAAAGGATGGTTCTCGCGAGTTTACGCTCGACGAACTGGCTGAGGTCGCCGAGAAGGAACCGGGGCGGTTCAGTCCCAGCGTGGTTCTGAGGTCGGTCGTTCAGGATTATATCCTGCCGACGGTCTGTTATTTTGGCGGAGCGGCCGAGATCGCATATTTTGCCCAGAGCGGCGAGGTTTACAGGCTTCTTGACCGCACTCCGACCTTGATCCTTCATCGGCAGAGCTTTACATTTGTCGAATCTAAACACGGCAAGACGCTAGCTAAATACGGGCTAGATCTGCCGCAGTTGTTCAAAGGTTTTGATGAGCTTTTGCCGGAGATCGTCGAGAAGTATTTGAACACTGACTCAGCCCGTGTGTTTGCCGAGGTCGAAGAGTCGATAAATGCCCAACTGAACAGGCTTGATCAAGATCTTTCGAATATCGATACTACGCTCGTGGAAAACTTGGCAAAGCGCCGCCGAAAGATCATTTATCATATTGGTGCCCTTCGAAATAAGTTTCACAATGTTCAAGTTCGAAAGGATGCTGTGATTCGGCAACAGATCGAGGGAGTCTTTACGGCACTTTTGCCGCACCGGCATTTACAAGAACGAGCCATTAATATTACCTACCTTCTTGATCGATTTGGACTGAATTTCATTGACTGGATATACAATGCCGTCGACCTGGATGACCGTTCGCATCGCGTCATTAGACTCTAACTCCCACTATTTAGGCCAATGGCGAGCAGATCCATAAGTAAGATTCAGATCCTCCCGGACAATCTGGCAAACCAGATCGCGGCAGGTGAGGTCGTCGAGCGTCCGGCGTCGGTCATCAAAGAACTCGTCGAAAACTCGATCGACGCGGGTGCAAAGCGGATTAGCGTCGATATCGAACTCGGCGGCCGAAGGCTCATGCGGGTGGCCGACGACGGCGAGGGAATGGTACGCGACGACGCGATACTGGCCTTTGAAAGGCACGCAACTTCAAAGATCCGCACTCTTGATGACCTGGCTGCGATATCCACCTTGGGTTTTCGAGGAGAGGCTCTCGCGTCGATCGCGTCGGTAGCCAAAGTTGAGCTTCTTACAAAACGGGAAACTGAGGTCGAGGCAACAAGAGTGGTCATCGAGGGCGGCCGACTGAACGATGTAAAGGATGCCGCTCGCGACCGCGGTACGACTATCTTGGTCCGGGACCTGTTCTTCAATACGCCGGCAAGACGTAAATTCATGCGTTCTGAGGCAACCGAAAATTATCACCTCACCGCGATCGTCACTCACTATGCCCTCGCTCATCCTGAGATCGCTTTCGAACTCACGAATAACGGTCGGGAGGTGTTGCGGGTGTCCGTGGCCAAAGACCTGCGCGAACGAGCGTTCCAGATATTTGGGGCCGGCCTGCTCGACAGTCTTTTGCCTGTTGGCGGCGGACGTGACTACGTCGCCCGTGTCAGCGGATATGTCTCGGCACCGCGTGAACGGAGGACGACCAAGGATTCGCAGTATTTTTTTGTTAACAATAGATTTGTCCGTGACAAGACGATCTCCGGCGGTTTACTGGAAGGATATCGGTCCGTTTTGCCGCATGGGGTCTACCCGGTTGCGCTTTTGTTTATTGAAATCCCGCATGATGAGGTCGATGTAAACGTCCATCCGGCCAAGACCGAAGTGCGTTTTCGCCGCGGAGAGGCCGTTAAGGACGTTGTGGCCGAGGCCGTTCGGGATGCGCTCGCTCGGGCGGGTATCGTACCCGACCCGGCAGATCGGCCCGCGGAGCACGAATTTTCCGCCGACTTCGTTTCGGACGTTCCTCCAGGAGATAAGACAGGCGAACAGCCGACGATCGACTTTAAAATTTCCTCCTTGATCGAAAGTCGTGTTGTGCACGACGATCTCCGGGGCAGTGAATTAGTTAAGGAATCGACCAGTACCTTCGATACAGCCGAGGCCGGAGAGATTTTCAGGGATTCATTTGACGCAGCAGATTTGGCCGATATTGAGAGGATAGCGGTGGCGGCCCAGATCGCATCGCAGCCCGCGGCTCCGCCAAGGGGATACGCCGAACTTCCGCCCGTCGACTCGGCGGCTAAGATACCTGTCAAGATCGATGTTGGCGATCTCTCATCTGCCGGGATCCGGCCGATAGGACAACTGCATGAGAGTTTCATCATTGCCGTCGATAACGAGGGACTGCTTTTGATCGACCAACATGTGGCTCACGAGCGGATCTTGTTCGACAAATTCCGACGGGCGGAAACGGATCGAGGCATTGAGTCCCAGAACCTACTTTTGCCCGAGACGATTGACCTCACCCCTGCGCAGTCCGAGGCGTTTAGAATGATCGAGGGTGACCTGGAATCGCTAGGTTTCGGGACGATGCGGCTTTCCGGGCGTACGGTGGCGATCAAGAGCGTCCCGACCGACCTTCCGGCGAATGAGGCTCGGAATCTTTTCGCCGAGATACTGGATACTATCGACGCGGAGAAAAGGGGGACGCCGAATTCGATACTTCGCGATGACATTGCAGCGAGCCTCGCCTGCAAAGCCGCCGTCAAGATCAATATGAAATTGACGCCGGAGAAGATGCAGTGGCTTATCGATCGCCTGCTTGTCACCACCTCGCCGACCACATGCCCACACGGGCGGCCGGTCATACTCCGTCTTTCTATGCGGGACATCGAAAAGGGATTTCACCGCTCTTGATCAGGCCGATCAATCGTGGCTTGGAAGTAAGAAATTAAAAATTGCGATCTTCCGCTTGTGTTAAATCCGTATTTCGAATAATAATACGATAGTCTTGACCTCCAACTAAGTAGTTGTCAGTCCGGTGTCGGTTGTGGAAATGCAACCGAGTATTAGTCAGGATGGCTCGTTCGAATACATCCAGATGAAGCGGATAAATCTTCAAAAGGCCAAATCTCAGATCGCTCGACCAAACACGATCCGCGATATCAATCGTCAGATCGTTTTGAACTATGTCCGTGATCGCTCACCGATCTCACGAGCGGAGATCGCCCGTCAGACCGCCCTGCATCGCTCGACGGTTTCGGTCATCATTGATGATCTGGTGTCGTCAGAACTGATAATCGAGATCGGGGAAGGCATCTCGTCCGGCGGCCGAAAACCGACACTCTACCGACTGAAGACGGATGTGCCCGTGGCCATCGGCATCGACGTCACCCCTCGGACGACGACGATCGCGATCGCCAACCTGGCCGGTAAGATATTAGAAAGCGAAACGATCCCGACCTCCGCGGACGCGGAGTTCATGTCCGAGCAGATCATCGAACGTCTCAGGCGATTCACCATCGCTTACGATACGACCGGAATCGATGTTGGGATGAGCGTTCCCGGATTGGTAGATCAGAAACTTGGGCGAGTTTTTCACGTACCATACTTTGACTGGCGCGAATGGGACATCTGTCAGCGTATTGAGAGCGAACTTGGGCTAACCGTTACAGTTGAGAACGATGCGAACGCGACCGCCCTTGCTGAACTGTGGTTCGGGCAGGAGAAGATTCGCAAAACCGACACTTTTGTCATGGTTCTGGTCGGCGAGGGAATTGGGACCGGCATCATTTTCGATGGCCAGGTCTATCGCGGCGAAAAGGGCGCGGGCGGCGAGTTTGGCCACATGATAGCTGGCGATGATGCTCCAATAGACTGTTCGTGCGGCAGCCGCGAGTGCTGGGAGGCATATGCTTCAGAAAAATCTATGATCCAAAGGTATCGCCGACTTTTGAAGTTGGATGATATGAAACAAGCTGACATGGATATTGGCAGTCTGATAGACCTCGCGATCAATGGTGAAAAGCACGCTCTGCTTGCTCTGAAGCAAACTGCCAGATTTCTGGGAAATGGCATCTCGAATCTGATCGTAGGACTCAGCCCGCAGATCGTGGTAGTCAGTGGAAAGATCACCCGGGGGTGGCATCTTTTTGAGGACGAGTTGTATCGTATCTCTGAACGCAGCGTGCTGGCGGGGCTTCCCCCTACCGAGATAATGCCATCCTCGCTTGGCGAATCGCCTACGATGATCGGAGCGGTCGGTCTGGTTCTGGCCCGCAAGTTTGGTTCAGCGAGCTGAATATTTTGGGCTAAATGTTCGGGTTAGCTTGACATCATGTTAAGGCTATATTAAAACTTTGTTGGAAGCACCGACAAACAACACGCTATTTTGGTTTTCACGGTTCCCGGACAAACGGTTATCTTGGAGATCGGTGGCACTTTAATGACCGAGATCGACATCCGGTTGATCGGTTCTAGTTTCTAAATTTAAGGAGATCAATACTTTATGCCTAAGTCGCTTGTTAGTTCGAGGCACCTTTTTTCGATTCTCGCATATTTCGCAATGGCAATTTGTGCTTTGCAGGTACCGGGCCAATCGCAAGCCATTAATGGACAGATCGAAGGCGTTGTTACAGATTCGGCGGGTGCGGCGGTTCCGAATGCAACCGTAACCGTCAGAAATGTCGAATCGGGAGCGGAACGCACGATTACTACCGATGCTAGCGGAGCGTATCGCTTTCCGCTTTTGCCGCTCGGAGCCTATAGAGTGACTATCGAATCGGCCAGCTTTAAGCGACTTGTTCGGGATGGAATAACGCTGACGACCGGACAGACAGCTACTGTCAACGCAATGCTGGAGGCGGGCGGTCTGAGTGAGACCGTTACGGTGAATCTTGATTCGCCGATCGCCGATCCGGGTAAGATCGACGTCGGTCGCGTAATGAATACGCGCGAAACGCAAAGCCTGCCGCTTGTATCCCGTAATCCCTACAATTACGCTCTTTTGCAGGCAAATGTCACAGGCCGGCCAAATATCGAGTTCGGCGTACCACGGATCAATGCGAATGGCTATACACGCCGTACAAATTATCAACTTGATGGTAACAGCAACACGCAGGCTGACCGCGGTGGAATTAGGCTCATGCCGATCTCTGACACCTTTGTAAGTGAGGTTCAACTGGTTACAAATGGGTTTGCTGCCGAATTTGGAGGCACACCCGGACTGATCATGAACGCCGTTACCCCTTCCGGGACGAACGGTATTCACGGGTCGGCTAGTTACCGTTTTCGCCGCACCGCGATGTCATCGAAGCCGTTTAATCTTGCTCCGTCTGCAGTAAAACCGGAAACGAAAGTTGATAACATAACAGGAGCCGTCGGCGGCCCGATCATCAAGGATCGTTGGCACTTTTACGCCGGTTATGAATGGGTGAAACGAGATCTCGGAGGTGAACCTCAGCGAACGATCACGATTTCCGATGCGAACAAGGCTGCACTGATCGCGGCCGGAGTTCCTGCCTCGGCATTTCCTACGGCGATCCCGACCGCTCAAAAAGTAAACTTCTTTATTTTGCGAACGGACGCTCAAATCAACAACGCGAATCGCTTGAGCGTTCGGTTCAATTACTTTAAGAACCTTTCGCCTGATAACATTGGTGGAGGGTTGAATACACTGCAGCGGAGCATTGATTTCGATGACAAATCATATTCAGTTGGAGCCCAGTTAGCTTCTATCATACGACCAGAGATCTTGAATGAGTTTCGATTTCAATACGCCAAGCGCGACTCGCGAAATGTTGCGAACGCTAACTCCGGTACCGGGCCCAGTATTGTTATTACCGGTGTAGCTAATTTTGGTGCACCTGAAAATGACGACACGATCGCGCCGCTCGAGACCATGACCCAGTTTCAGGACAATTTGTCCTGGCAGGTTGGTGACCACGGCTTAAAGTTTGGCGGAGGGATCAATGTAATTGATGATACGAGACGGTCAAATGTATTTGCACGCTATACATTTCCGTCGATCCAGGCATATCTTGATGCTAAAAACGGGATCAACGTACGAAGCTACACGAACTACGTTGAAGCATTTGGCGATGCAAATATCCAATATAAGTCGACATTTTACAATCTTTTCGCTCAAGATGATTGGAGGGTCACGCGCCGTCTGAAGTTTAATTTTGGTGTACGCTATGACCTCTACGACATACCGGATGCTGTCGCCTCGTCGCCGTTTTCGGCATCGCAGAAGTTCAACGTAGACAAGAACAATTTCGCTCCACGAGCAGGAATTGTGTATGGACTACGTGAAGGTAAGCGCCCGACCGTGTTGAGGGCTAGTGCGGGAATTTATTTCGACACTGTATACCTCGATTTCTATCTGCGTGCTCTACAAAATAACGGTAGCCCGCGTTATTTCAATTTTACGTTTGCGCCTGCTACAGCTGGTTCACCTGCATTTCCTACGACATTAGGAAGTTTGCCTGCCGGTACGGTGCTTCCGGTACAGAGTATTGAAACGATCGCACCCGACTTCCAGAATATGTACGCGACACATTTCAATACGCAGATCGAGCAGGCTATCACGTCAGACCTGTCGGTTACCGCCGGTTTCATTCATTCTAGCGGCCGACACATTCCGCTCTACCGAAACATCAATCGAATCAATCCACTTACTACCCTGGCAGATGGGCGTCCGATCTACAGCAACACGATAAGTGCGGCGACCAGATTGGATCCACGATTCAACAATATTCTAATGGCTGAATCTGTTGGGAACTCAAATTACAATGCATTGACGCTTCAACTCAACAAGCGTTTTTCAAAAGGATACCAATTCAGCGCCAATTACACTCTGTCGAAGTCCGAAGATGATGCTCCGGAACAGAATCTTGTTGCCACTCAGGTGGGAAATCTGGTTGTGCAGGATCCCTCGAATCGCAAACGAGATTTTGGCCCTTCGCTGGCTGACCAACGCCATACATTTGTGATGAGTTTCGTTGGCCGTCCGCAATTCAAGTTTGAAAATAAGGCGTTAAGATATCTTGTCAATAACAATCAGTTCGGGATAATTGCGACGGCCAATAGCGGCGAGCGATTCAATGTGATCGCGGCGACCGATATCAATCTTGATGGTTTTTCGGGGTCAGATAATCCTGTCGGAATCGGCCGTAATTCCGGCACGACCCCAAAACAGTTTAACGTTGATCTTAGATACTCAAGGTTCTTCAACATCACGGAACGATTCAAGTTCGAAGCGTTTGGTGAGTTTTTGAACCTATTTAATATCAATAGTATCTTTCAGTTGAATTCGCTCACTGTCACTACAGATGCGGCAGGAAATCCGACCGGCCCGATACCGACAACGGCTCTCAGGAAAGCGACCAACCAAGTGACCTCGCTAGATAGTCGTCAATTTCAGATCGGATTCAAATTCATGTTCTAGTCTGGTCTTTGTCAATATGAGGCGGACAGGACTTGTCCGCCTCATAATTGAATTGATATGAAGATGAACGAAAATAAAGACATGTTTGGCCCGGTGGCGGAATTGCCGGATAGCTGGTGGTATAAGGTGTATGTTGGCGTGATCGTTTCACTCGTCATTGTGCTGGCGGCCCTTTGGTCGTTTTCACGCTACTTCTCGAGTTAAACCAACATGAAATTTTTGGATTGGGCAGTAGTGGTCGCCTACTTGGCCTACGTGATCTGGGATGGGATCCGTATGACCAAGCACAGCGGGAACGTAGAGGGCTATTTTTTGGCAAACCGCAGCTTGCCCTGGTGGGCCGTCGGTTTGTCGGTGATGGCAACTCAGCTATCGGCGATCACATTGGTCGGAACGACCGGGCAGGCCTACTCGGACGGGATGAGATTCATCCAGTTCTATTACGGTCTGCCGTTGGCGATGGTGATCCTGTGCATCACAGTGGTGCCATTCTTTTACCGAGCGAAGGTCTACACCGCGTATGAGTACCTTGAACGCAGGTTCGATGCCAAGACACGCAGTCTGACCAGTTTTCTTTTTCTGATTTCACGCGGACTAGGCGTCGGGGTCGTCATCGCAGCCCCCTCGGTGATCCTTTCGATCGTGCTTGGCTGGAGTGAGGTGGCAACGATCTTTTTGATCGGAATGTCCACTACTTTCTACACCATGGTCGGCGGCGTGCAGGCAGTTACCTGGACCGACGTAAAGCAGATGATCGTCATCTTCTTTGGGCTGTTCGTGGTGCTTTTTGTCGTTGTTTCGCAATTTCCGGCTCAGGTTTCATTCACCGACGGTCTCTATTTGGCGGGGACACTCGGAAAGTTGCAGACGATCGACACAAGCTTTGACCTGACTCAGAAATATACGATCTGGTCGGGATTGATAGCGGCCCTGTTCCTCTTTCTTTCATATTTCGGTTGCGACCAAAGTCAGGTCCAGCGATTCTTGACGGCGAAATCGGTGAGCGAGGGACGTACGTCGCTCCTGATGAGTGCGTTCCTCAAGATCCCGATGCAGTTCTTGATACTGCTGGTCGGGGTTCTCGTTTTTGTCTTTTACCAATTCGCCACGCCGCCAATGGTATTTAACGCGGTTGAGGCCGGCAAAATATCTCAGACGGCCGAGTATTCAGCTCTGCAAGCAGAGTTTCAGCACGCTCACCACAAACGGAAGGATGCGGCAATTGCATTCGTCGGTGACCGTAACGATTCGACTCGGCAGGCATATGTCGCTGCCGACAAGGGCTTCAACGACGCTCGGAAAAACGCGATCGAATTCGTCAAAACTTCGACCGGCAACTCGGGTTTTAACGACGTAAATTACGTTTTTCCGGCGTTCGTTGTCGCAAACATGCCGATGGGTGTGGTCGGGTTGATAATAGCGGCGATCTTTGCCGCGGCAATGTCATCGATCTCAGCTGAACTAAACGCCCTGGCAACGGCATCGACCATCGACTTTTACCGGCGACACTTCCATAAAGAGGGCACCGATACCCACTACGTGGCATTTGGCCGGCTGGCGACATTTGTCTGGGGGCTTTTTGCCTGCGTGGTTGCGATCTACGCGACAAATCTTGGGTCGCTGATCGAAGTTGTCAATAAGTTCGGTTCGTTCTTCTACGGATCGCTGCTCGGCGTTTTCGTGCTCGCAATTTTGGTAAAACGTGCTCGAGCCAGGGGAGCGTTTTTCGGTCTGCTTTTCGGCATATCGTCGGTTTGGGTGGCGAGTCACTACACAAATATTGAGTTTTTGTGGTTTAACGTGGTCGGTTGTCTTGTGACAGTTATAGCGGGCTATCTCATTAGTCTCACAGTCAGAACTGAGGAGTTGAATACAATCAATGAATAAAAATGGTCGTCGAATATCAATAATCGCGATAAATGTGGTCACATTGTTCAGCATTGTGATCGCCGCGGTGCCGTTGCGTGCGCAGGTGCGTCCGATCTATGACCTTGGTTCCAGTGGTCTCGGGCAGAAGCTTAAGCGCTTGCAGACGATCGCCAGTGCCATGCACACTGCGGCTCACCCGGACGACGAAGATTCGGGATTGCTTGCGCGCCTTGCCAGAGGTGACAACGCTAGAGTGTCATACCTCTCGCTGACCCGCGGCGAAGGCGGTCAAAACGTGATCGGTCCAGAATTGTTCGAATCGTTGGGTATTATCCGCACCGAAGAACTACTACAGGCCCGGCGCCTTGATGGCGGGGAACAGTTCTTCACACGTTTTATGGAGTACGGTTTCTCTAAGCAGCGTTCCGAGGCCGCACGAATCTGGGGCGAAAATGAGGTGCTCGGCGATATGGTTCGCGCGATCCGGCTATTTCGGCCGCTTGTCATCATTTCACGGTTTTCGGGTACTCCTGCTGACGGCCACGGACAGCATCAACTCGCGGGTTACCTGACACCGATCGCCTATAAGGCCGCTGCCGATCCGAAACAGTTTCCGGAACATTTTGCTGAGGGGCTAATGCCATGGAAGGCATTAAAGCTGTATGTTGGGCAAGGATTTGCTCCTAACGCGGCCAACCCCGCGTCATTGATGGTGTCAACGGGAGACTATGACCCGCTCATCGGCCGATCATATTACGAAATAGCCACCGAAGGCCGCAGTCAGCACAAGTCACAGGAAATGGGGTCTATCGAGCCGCGCGGTGCCCAACAATCCGGACTGAGAATATTGGATTCGAGCGTCATCGACCCGAAGAGTGACAAGGGCGTATTCGACGGGATAGACACGTCGATCAAGGGGATCGCTGCGTTTACCGGCGGGCCCACAGATCAATTCAAGGCAAAACTGGCCGAGACACAAGCATCTGCGGAAAAGGCGCTTGCAGAGTACGACCCTTACCACCCCGAAAAGCTGATCCCGATCCTGGCAAAGGGAATGAAACAGGCAGACGAAGCCGAGTCGATGAATCGCGATCCGGAGGTCAAATTCCTGCTTCGCCAAAAGCAGAAGGATTTTGCTTCAGCACTTCAAGCGGCATCGGGAATCGTTGTTGATGCTCTCAGCGACGCCGAAACCGTCGTTGCCGGCGATTCGATCGGTGTTGCGGTGCGTGTTTTCGCTCCGGCAGTATCCGGCGTCGACATTAAGGACGTTTCATTAAAAGTCCCCCAAGGCTGGACGACTGCGAATACGGGCGAACCGGCTCAGGACAATAGTTCTCCGTTCCGTCCGAGGAATGAGGTCTCACTGAAAAATACCTTCTTTAGGGTCACTTCGGCGTCAAATGCCGAACCAACCCAGCCGTATTGGTTAGCCGGACCGCGCTCCAATTTTACCTTTAACTGGTCGTCGGCGGGCCAATCGGCGAACATGCCGTTTCAGGCTCCGCTTGCATCGGCAGAAGTCAAACTGGCGGTTGGCGGCGAAGATTTCACGATCTCGAGCGCGGTCGTTTACCGGTACGCGGATCAGATTCGTGGTGAGATACGCCGTGACGTAAACGTCGTACCGCTCGTGACGAATGCCCTGGAATCGAATCTGGCGATCATTCCGGCATCGGCAAAGGCTCAAAAGCAGCGGGTCGTAATGTCTGTGACCAATAATTCACCAAAAGCCGTTTCGGGCTCGGCGAAGCTAGATCTGCCCGTAGGCTGGACTTCAAGTCCTGCAGCGAGTGACTTTTCACTCAAGGGCCGCGGCGAAAAGACCGCTGTGACATTTGACGTGACGATCCCTGCGGGAGCCAAGGCGGGAGCATACAAGATCCTGGCGAAATCGGTCGTCGGCGGCAAGGATTATGCTCAGACGGTCTATGAGGTCGCTTACCCGCATATACAGACCCACCGGCGCTACACTCCGTCCGAACTTGACGCCAAGGTGGTCGATCTTAAGGTTTCTCCGGTGAACGTCGGCTATATTATGGGAACCGGCGACCGTGTACCCGAGGCCATCAAACTGCTCGGACTGCCCGTGACGATGCTCTCCGAGAAAGACCTGACGACGGGCGACCTCTCGAAGTTCGACACGATCGTGGTCGGAATTCGTGCATCGCAGGTGCGGCGGGATTATACGGCGAACAATGGCCGACTGCTGGATTTTGTCAAAAATGGCGGCACGATGATCGTGCAGTATCAGCAGCAGGAGTTCATTCGCGACAATCTGGCACCGTTCCCGGCAAAGATGGAATCGGCTGTTAATGGTACGCAGCGTGTTTCGAACGTACGGGTGGTCGATGAGAATGCTCCGGTAACAATGTTGGTCCCCAATCACGTTGTATTCAATTTCCCGAACAAGATCATAAGTTCTGATTGGGATAATTGGGTGCAGGAACGCAATCTCTACACACTCACCGGCCTTGATCCGCAGTACACGGCATTATTGTCTTGCCAGGATGAGGGCGAGCCACCGGTAACCGGCGGACTGGTCTATGCGAAGATCGGAAAAGGACATTACATCTACAACGCTTACTCGTTCTTCCGTCAGCTGCCGACAGGCAACCCCGGGGCGTACAGGTTGTTCGCAAATATGTTAAGTTTGCCTAGATCACCAGCAAAATAGGCAATCCGGGGGCACAGATATCGGTGTTTTTACATCGAGGTCTGTTCCCTATAATTTTTTTACAATCGGTCCGATACCAACCACAATGTCGTCTGAAACCATCGAAAAGTTTCCAGCCCAAAACTACAAAGAAAACGTTCTTGCAGATTGTTTTGCCGATGCCAAGGAGTATTTTCTCGACGCCTACTATCGTGTTGACCTAGCTCATGCGGTAATGCTCGAAGAGCAGGGCATCATCACTGCTGACGAGCTCAAGGCGATTTTGCGAGCATTGCTCGCACTTGATTTCGGGGCTATTCGGTCACGCGACTACGACGGTAGTTTTGAGGATCTCTTTTACCTCTTTCAGCAGGAGATCACCAAGCGATGTGACCCGGACACCGCCGGCAAACTGCACACCGCACGCAGCCGCAACGATATTGACGTGACGATTTACCGACTCTATCTTCGCACCGCATGTCTGACACTGTTGCGTTCGGCGATGGATCTGCGCAAGGTCTTTCTCGACCTCGCGTCACAGAATCACGAAACGCTGATCCCGGCTTACACCCATACCCAACCGGCACAGCCATCTACGATGGCTCACTTTTTGCTGGCGATGGCCGAGAATTGCGGCCGCGATATCAGGCGTCTGCGGAGTGCGTTCGAAAATATGAATTATTGCCCCCTCGGTTCCGGGGCGATCACGACGACGGGGTTTCCGATCAACCGCCAACGCGTGTCTGAACTGCTCGGGTTTACCGCTCCGACCGTCAATTCATACGCGTCGATCGCATCTGTTGATTATTTTACCGAGATGCTTGGGGCAACCTCTGCCCTTCTTGTCAACGTTGGCAAGTTCGCGCAGGAATTCCTGCTAATGGCGATGATGGAGTTCAACGTCATCCGACTGTCGGACGGCTATGTACAAGGTTCATCGATAATGCCGCAAAAGCGAAACCCGGTCGCGCTTGAACACGTCAGGGCTATTGGCAGCAAGGCTCTCGGACAATGTCTCGGTGTCATGACAAGTATTCACAATACTCCTTTCGGAGATATTAATGACGTTGAGGACGATCTGCAACCTTTGATATATTCGGGTATTCGCGATGCCAACCGTTCCGTATCGCTGCTCGCGAGCACGCTGCGTACGGCTACATTTAATTATGACGTGCTCAAAAAACGGGCGGGTGAGAACTTTATCGCTGTGACCGAACTCGCCGACTCGATCGTGAGAAAGGAAGGACTGCCCTTCCGCATTTCACACAAGATCGTCGGATCATGCGTCCGAAAGGCGATCGAGGCGGGAAGTGACGTGACGTATGACATTTTACAGACTGTGGCCCGTGATGTGATCGGCCGCGACCTGGAAATGTCGGAGGACGAACTTGCAGCCGCCGTGTCGCCGGAGAATTTTGTCGTGGTCCGCTCGATATACGGCGGCACCGCCCCGGCTGAGACCCGCCGGGCACTGGGGGTAGAAAGAGAACTGGAGGCGAATGACGAAAAGTGGTACGCGGAAACTACAAGACGCCTTGAACGAGCAGCAGAAACGCTGGAAATGACGGTTGCTGAGAGAAGTTAGGCAGTAGGCATTGCTCCGATCTGTAATTTGTTCAGGGGACTACTCGATCACGACAAGCACATCGCCGGCATTGACGTTTTCACCTTCGGCGGAACGAATCTCCTTAACAGTGCCGTCGCGGTGAGACTTCAGTTCGTTTTGCATCTTCATCGCCTCGACGACTATCACACCGTCACCGTGGCTTACCCAATCGCCAACCGCCACAAGTATCCTGACAACCTTGCCGGGCATAGCAGACTTGATCTGAGACGATCCCTCGCCGGAATCTCCGCCGTGGGCCGATCCGCGAAGCTGCTTTGGGTCTGCGATCTTGATCTCAAATTCATTTGCCCCGATCGCCACCATCTTGAGTTCCTTCGAAGAATCGGTGATAGAGGCTTCGGTCACCTTGCCTTCGTTTTTGAAAAGGTAAACCCCCGGCAGCGGTTCGCCGCATTCAAGGTCGTATTTTCTTCCGTCCACGGTAGCACTTAGTTGGTCGCCGATACGGACTATCTCGACCTCATACGATGCTCCGCCGATCTCAGCTTTTAGTTTCATCTATTTCCTCGTCGAACGGTCATATTCTTTCTTCAACAGAGCCATGAATTCGTCTCGGCGATCGTAAAGCCGTTTGGCATTGCGAGGCTCGTGCCGCGATAGCGCATATGCCGTAATAAGCGGAAGGGCGACCGTCGAATCGACATAACAGACAACTGCGTCGGGTAGTTTGTCGGGATCGACCTTGCCCCAACTGACCGCCTCGGCAGGTGTCGCACCGCTGAGGCCGCCAGTATCGGGACGGGCGTCGGTCACTTGCAGAAAATAATCATGGCCCTTTTCGTCGATCCCGAGAACCTCTTGTATCTGCGGCTCGGTTTGGAGAGCGAAGTTCTTTGGGCTTCCGCCGCCAAGGATGAAGATCGCCGACTTTCCGCCTTTTTTCGTTGTTTTGCCTTTGTGGACAACCCCACGCTTTGCGGCCAACACGATCGAGGCAGTTTCATTCACGTCGAGATTCGGGTTGAGAACGAGCTTGCCGCCCTGAAGCTCTTTCGCGGCGATATTCATTCCGATCGACGAATCGCCCGGGCTTGACGTATAGATCGGCACGCCGTACTCATAGGCGACCGCAAGGAGCGATTTTTCCTTGATCCCCAGCTTTTCCTCTCGCGCCCGGATGTACTTGCCGCACAAATAATGAAACTCGGCTGACGACATGGGTTTTTGAAATTCTCGGTGCTCGATCAGCCGCCGAAAGAACGAATCGGTATCGAGCAACACACTGTAGTCGAAGAATATGTCGTAAATGCGGACCACTTCTTCCTCACGTAAGACTCGGTCGTCGAGCTTGGCGTCGCCCTGGTGGAGCGACAGACCGATACCGAAATGCGTGTCGTGATACAGATTGGCGCCGGTCGAGATCATCCAATCGATGAATCCGGCCTTGATCAGTGGGATCAATGCCGAAATGCCAAGGCCCGCAGGGGTAAGGGCGCCGGTAAGCGTGACGCCGATCGTTACATCCGGCTCGAGCATCTTACGTGCAAATAACTGGCAGGCTTCGCGGAGCCGAGCACCGTTGTACGCCATGAACGAGTCATCGATCAAGTCGGCGAGAGCTGTGTCTTTGGAAATCGGCGTCGGATCGATCCTTTTGCCGCTCAGGAATTTGCTTAGCTTTTTAGCCATCGAGAATCAGTGTACCAAAGAATCGGATGCGGGTCATTCGATCGCTCACCAAGCTCGTTGGTCGATCAGGACGTCTCAAATTGCGTTGTGATCGGGTTGATCGAAGACGAAGTAACTATGCCAAAATATCGGTTATTCGATGTGAAAAGACGACGGCACGCTGCGGATCGGGGGAAACCGTTCTGTCGTGGACATGCGGATCACGAGGTTAGGACGGTTCCGTCTTCAACGGCCTTTGTAAGACGAATGAGAGTCAGACGTTTTTCGTCTGCCTCCAGTATCTCGACGTCGAGGCCCTTCAATGTTAATTTTTCACCGACCTTGGGGACATAGCCGGCTTCGCTGGTTACAAGCCCTGCGATCGTATTGTAATCTTCGTCCTCAAGATCGAGGTCGAAAAGGCGTTCGATCTTGTCTATCTCGGTCGAGCCGATAACGTCCCAATACTCTCCGTCCCCCTCTATTATTTCGACGATCTCGTCCTGTTCTGTGTCCTCGTCCTCGATCTCTCCGACGATCTCCTCAAGGATATCCTCGGCCGTGATCAGGCCGGCAACGCCGCCATACTCGTCTATGACAACGGCGATCTGGACCCGGTCGCTTTGCATTTTTTTGAGCAGTTCCGAGGCGGTTATCGTCTCGGGGACAAATAGCGGTTCACGGAGCACGGTCTCGACCGAGTCATCTTCCTTGCCCTCGGCCCATGCTTGCATGAGGTCTCGTACATAAATAATTCCGACGATGTTATCGATAGCATCGGAATAAACCGGGATACGAGAGTACTTTTCGTCGATAATGAGTTCACGGGCGTCGCGGATGGTCGCGGTTGAGGCGAGGGCACAGATCTCGGTTCGCGGCGTCATGATCTCAGCGGCACGCGTGTCAGAAAACTCGACCATCGTTTCGATCATTTCACGCTCACGCTCCTCGATGATGCCTTCGGCCTCGCCGACCTCCATCAGCGCATGAAAATCCTCATCCGAATCATCCGAGCGGTCATCGGACGAGTCCGGCGAAACGCTTTGTTCTAATCGCTGCTCCTCTTTTGTTTGACGTTTATTTGAAAAAGGGCTGACGACCGCAGACGCGACCAGATAAAGCGGACGGACGGCCGGAAGCAGTAACAGGAGTTTGACCTCGGTATTCGTCCGAACGAACAATCTCGGCAAAACTTGCCGAACAAGAACCGTGGCGATCAGCCCGATTGTCAATGCGTAAAGCAGGATCGACGTCTGGCCCTGGGCAAACCTCATCACGATCAGCGTCAGCAAAACCGCGAATGTGATCAGCAGAACCTGGATCGTCGAGGACATCGCAAAACGGAACCGTGGGCGATTTTCCAGGATCTCGCGCAGGAATGCAGCGGCGCTCATCTTGCGGTCGGCGTCTGCATCCGCCGCAAGTCGGCGCAGGCTAACGTCCGACATGTTAGCGAACGCCATATCCACCGTCGCCATAAAGACGAGCCCGATGAGGATTACGGCGGCTGAGATGATCTCGATCTCCATATCGAATGAACCTTGATTCTCTATCTGGGGTCGTTGCCCGGGGCCGTTCGTGTCTGATCGATCAGATCCTTCCAGGCACGGCCGTCACGTTCCAGCAGTTGAGTTGATTCGGGCGGCCCCCACGTACCTGCGGCGTAGTTTGGAAAGTCCCTCGCCGGCAAGGCATTCCAGACGTCGAGGATCGGAGTAACGATATTCCATCCGGCTTCGACCATGTCCGCTCTTTGAAATAATGTCGCATCCCCGATCATACAATCAAACAATAGCCGCTCGTAACCGGTGCTCACCTGTTCACCAAAATGGTCGACGTAATTAAAGTCCATATCGACCGGACCCATATTTACGATCGGGCCGGGAACCTTGGCACCGAAATGCAGTGTGATGCCTTCATCCGGCTGAATATGGATGACGATACGGTTGGTCGTCAATTTTTCTATCGAAGTATCCCGAAACAACACGAACGGAGCCGCCTTGAACTGAATAATGATACTCGAGTGCTTGGCCGGCATTCGTTTGCCTGTTCGCAAATAGAACGGCACGCCCGCCCAGCGCCAATTATCGATCGACAGTTTGAGTGCGGCAAACGTTTCGGTGTTTGAAAACGGCGCGATCTTTTCTTCGACGCGATACCCGGGCACCTTGGCACCACCGATCACACCATCGCCATATTGCCCCCGAACCGCGCAATGAAGGACGTCCTCGGGCGAAAAAGGCTGGATCGCGTGCAGTATTTTGGCCTGTTCGTCGCGAACCGCATTTGCCTCGAACGAAACCGGCGGTTCCATCGCCGTCAATGTCACGAGTTGGAAGATATGATTCGGGATCATATCCCTAAGTGCTCCGGCGGAATCGTAATATCCGCCACGTTGCTCTACCCCGAGCGATTCGGCGACCGTGATCTGAACGTGGTCAATAAAGTTTCGGTTCCAGATCGGCTCGAAGATACTGTTACCGAAACGAAAGACCAGGATATTCTGAACCGTTTCCTTGCCTAAGTAATGATCGATGCGATAGATCTGATCTTCCTTTATCGTTTTCAATAGGTCGGCGTTTAGTTGCTTTGCCGAGGCAAGGTCGTGGCCGAATGGTTTTTCGAAAATGAACCGCCGCCAATTGCCGTTCTCCTGTTTGCCCATTCCATTATTGACGATCTTGTGCGTTACATTGGCGAATAGAGCGGGCGGCGTCGCCAAATAGTAAAAGTAATTGTCGGGTATCTGATGTTTGACGGTGACCTCTCCCACCAGATCCTTGATATCAGCGAAAAGCTTCTTGTCGTCGTCAAAATCGCCGCCGGTGTAGTACGTACGTTCCGCGAACCATCCAATTAGCTTTTCATCCGCGCCATTCGCGATGAATTCCCGCAAATTCGCGGTCACTTGTGACCTGAACTCTTCGGTCGTCATCTCTTGGCGCCCGACGCCGACGATGGCGAACGTATGCGGCAAAAAGTCCCCTTTTGCCAGATTGTAAAGTGCCGGAAAGAGCTTACGTTTGGTAAGGTCGCCGGTCGCACCAAAGATGACCATCACGCACGGGTCGGCTTTTTTTATCTGGTCACTCATAGCCTGGTCAGATGCCGAGTTTATCACGAAGTTCCAACTCGCGAGCATTCATTTCGCCATTGTCGATTTCGTGGTCGTAGCCGCATAGATGCAGCACGCCGTGGAGTATTAGCTGTTTGATCTCACCCTCGAGCGTCAGGCGGTTTTCGGCAGCTTGCATTGCAGCCTGCTCAGCGGAGATGACGATGTCACCAAGATTGTCTTTGTCAGGTTCGAACTCGTCGGGTTCGTGAGGGAATGAAAGAACATCGGTTGTCGACTTTTTGCCGCGAAAAAGCTCGTTGAGCTGCTTCATCCGGCTGTCGCTGACAAACGCGACCGAAAAAAGGCATCCGTCAGCCTCTGAGACCACTGCCGACAAGGTCTGGGTATATGAACGGATCGACGCAGTATCGATCACGATCTTCCGCTGGAGGTTTACGACGTCGATCATCGTTCGTTATTGTTCGATACCGGTGCTTCCGTTGCTCTCCGAATGCTCCTCGTAGGCTCTAACGATCATTTGAACAAGTTTATGCCGAACCACGTCCTTTTCCGAAAAATAAACGAACTCGATGCCCTCGAGTCCTGAGAGCACCGCCTCGGCCTCTTTTATTCCGCTCTTCTGACCGCGTGGCAGATCGATCTGCGTCCTGTCGCCGGTAACGACCGCCTTTGAGCCGAATCCGATACGGGTCAGGAACATTTTCATTTGTTCGCTGGTGGTGTTCTGTGCCTCATCAAGGATGATAAAGGCGTCTGAAAGCGTCCGGCCGCGCATGAAGGCGAGAGGAGCGATCTCAATGATGCGCTTCTCGAGCATCTTGGTGACCTTTTCGGCATCGACGAGGTCGAAGAGGGCGTCGTAGAGCGGCCGAAGATACGGGTCGACCTTTTCCTGGAGGTCGCCGGGCAAGAAACCGAGGCGCTCACCCGCTTCGACCGCCGGGCGCGTCAGGATGATGCGGCTAACCTGCTTCTTAAAAAGGGCATCGACGGCCATCGCCACCGCCAAATAGCTTTTGCCGGTTCCGGCAACGCCGATGCCAAACACAAGGTCATTGGCAGCAATTGCATCCAAGTATTTGCGTTGATTGGCGGTCTTGGGGGCGACCTGCTTCTTGCCGGTCGGATTGAACCGAGATCTTAGGAAATGGTCTTTCAGGCTGTACGCACGGTCCTCAGCGATCTGTTTGAAGGCGTCACGCAGTTCCTTGTCAGTAAAGGTGTTGCCATCATCAAATAACTCGCTGAAATCGTTCAGTATCTGCTCGACGGTTTTGATATCTCGCTCGTCGCCGTCGATCAGCAATTCGTTGCCGCGGGCACCGATACTGACGTCGAGCAGTGTCTCGAGATACTTGATGTTTTGATCCTGAACGCCAAAGAGCGTATTGAGGCCTTGCGGTGGTAGTTCTAGTTTCTTCAGAATAGTGGATCTTGGCTCCCGCCACTTTATATAGTTGTGTCGTTAAGTCGAGGCTACTAGAACTTGTCGGTGCTGTCAACAGATTTGCACGGCATGCGACCCGTGAATTCGCTCTCGGGGTCTTTGCGCTGAAATCGGCAAATATGATAACCTTACTCCTTTGTGAAACGATAGGGATTCGTAACTATTACAGGAGCATTTATTAAAAAATGGCTAATGAGGGAAGCGGACAGGTCGGATCAGTAGTACAGATCATCGGACCGGTCGTCGACGTAGAATTTTCAGACAATTATTTACCGCCTATTTATCAGGCACTAAGGATCACCAGCGACGGCTTTGACGGCGAGAAGATCGACGTCGTTGCCGAAGTGCAGCAGCACCTTGGCGAAGGTCGCGTTCGAGCCGTTTCAATGCTGCCGACCGATGGTATGGTGCGCGGAATGAAGGTGATCGACCTCGGCGGCCCGATCCAGGTGCCGGTCGGCGGAGCGACCCTCGGCCGCGTGATGAACGTCATCGGCGATCCGGTCGACGAACTCGGCCCGGTCAATGCTGAGGTTAAATCTTCGATCCACCGTCATGCCCCAAGCTTTGACGAACAGTCGACCCGCCTCGAAATGTTTGAAACGGGCATCAAGGTCATTGACCTCGTCCAGCCTTTTCTCCGCGGCGGCAAGATCGGCCTGTTCGGCGGTGCTGGCGTGGGCAAGACGGTCTTGATCATGGAGTTGATCAACAACGTTGCGATCGGCTCGGACGGCTATTCGGTTTTTGCCGGTGTTGGCGAGCGCACACGCGAGGGTAACGACCTTCTCCGCGAAATGGTCGAATCGAAGGTTATCAAATATGGTGACGCATTTAACCATCACATGGAAGAGACCGGGGAATTTGACCTGACGAAGGTTGATAAGGCTGAGATCCCGGGGTCAAAAGTATCGCTCGTGTATGGACAGATGACCGAACCGCCCGGAGCTCGTCTTCGCGTTGCACTGTCGGGCCTGACGGTCGCCGAGTACTTCCGCGATCAGGGGAACGACGTGCTTTTCTTCGTTGACAACATCTTCCGATTTACTCAGGCGGGTTCGGAGGTGTCAGCTCTGCTTGGACGTATGCCTTCGGCGGTGGGTTATCAGCCGACGCTCGCAACGGAGATGGGCGAGATGCAGGAACGCATCACGTCAACCAAGACGGGTGCTATTACTTCTATCCAGGCCGTTTACGTGCCTGCTGACGATTACACCGATCCCGCTCCGGCGACGACCTTTGCCCACCTTGACGCTGTCACGGCACTGTCGCGACAGATCGTGGAGCTCGGTATTTACCCTGCCGTAGACCCGCTCGCATCGAACTCGCGAATCCTCGACCCGCAGATCGTCGGAGATGATCACTACAATACCGCACAGTCGGTCAAGAAGATCCTCCAGCGATACAAGGACCTTCAGGACATCATCGCCATCCTCGGTTTGGACGAGTTGAGCGAAGACGACAAACTGACGGTTGCCCGGGCACGTAAGATCCAGCGTTTCTTCTCGCAGCCGTTCTTTGTCGGTGAACAGTTCACCGGCCTCAAGGGCGAGTACGTCAAGATCGAAGATACGATCAAGGGCTTCAAGGAGATCCTCGAAGGTAAGTGCGACGACATGCCCGAACAGTCGTTCTATATGGTCGGAACGATCGAACAGGCCCGCGAAAAGGCCAAGAAAATGGCTGCCGCCGCCTAGGCTGCGTTAATGTGCCGCGAGTGACGGGAAGCCATTTGTTGGCTTTCCGTCACTCGGCACAGCTGATTTGTTACTATGTTGAAACTAGAAATTGTTACCCCCGAACGAAGGATACTTGATGCTGAGGTCGACTCGGTCACTGTGCCGACCGCGACGGGCGAAGCCGGCATTCTGCCCAATCACGCGCCGCTTGTTTCGGCACTCAAGCCGGGCGTTGTCTCATACATCGCTAAGGGTAATTCGGATAAATTTGCCATCACGGGCGGATTTGTCGAGGTAAGCTCAAACCGCGTGTCGGTTTTGGCCGATAACGCCGAAGGGGCTGACGAGATCGACGTGGCTGCGGTCAAGGCCGATCGTGAGGCAGCCGAAAAAGCCCTTGCCGCGGCGTCGCAGTCATCTATCGAGGAAACTGAATCGCTTCGCGAGCGGCTCGAATCAGCCCAGGTCAAACTTCAGGTCGCGTCGGGCAAATAGTTTTTTACATCATTGACTTGAAATAGGAGCTTCGGCTCCTTTTTTGCGTTCTGGGGCCGAGTTATTTTATACATCGCGGCGACATAATTCTCGTTCAGCCGTCACCCCAAACCGCTGCGATTGCTTGACATAGACCAGAAAAGGGCTATACTTGCGGCACAATCAGTAATTTTACAATTTGGGTAGTTGACCGGCGAGGTTCCGTCGAAATGCGGAATTTCAGCGTTTCAGACCGCACGCCGGATGGTTTTTTTAACCACAACGGCAGGACGCCGCCGCTCTCGAGCAGGCCGCAGATCAGCAAGGGAAAAAAATATGTCAAACCGTAAATCATCGCTCCGTTTTGTTTCGACCGTCATCGCTATCATCGCTATCTCCGCAGTGGCTTACGCATCGCCGTGGACCCAAGCCTTGAGTTATCTTGGGATTTCAACGGGCGGTTCGGCAGAGGATGCCGCATCCGTTACCGCAAATGCAGTGATGACGCCCGGCACGTGCGACACGGCTGGGCCAATTGAAGTCGAGGGTTCGATCTTGGGAACGACGCCAACTGCTTATCCGACGCTCGGCGCGGCATTTAGCGCGATCAATGCCGGGGCTCATACCGGGGCGATCACGATCGATGTTTGCGGCAATACTGACGAGACGACAGTTTCGGCAGTTCTTAATGCAAGCGGTTCGGGAGCGGCGTCTTACACGTCGATTACGATGTCGCCAGTAGGTGGAGCTGCGAGAACGATCACTGGTGCTCCGGCTGGCGGAACGCCGATGATCGATCTCAACGGTGCCGACAATGTAACCATCAATGGATTGAACACTGGCGGTAATTCGCTGACGATTTCGAACACGACCGTTTCGGCAACCTCGGGCACTTCGACAATACGATTTCAGGCGGACGCGACCGGTAATACGATTACCAATACTTCGATCCTTGGATCGTCCACGATGTCGACGACCACAAACGGCGGCAATATTTGGTTCGGAGCGGGTGCTATTTCGACGGGAAATGATAACAACATCATCTCGAATAACAATATTGGTCCCGCCGGAACGAATCTCCCGACCAAATTGATCTACGGCAACGGTTCGACCACAACGACGGCCGTTTACAACAGTGGCATCCAGATCACTGGAAATAATTTGTTCGATTATTTCAACGCGGCGGCTCAATCAAACGCCGTATATCTAGCCGGCGGCAATACCGGCTGGACCATCAGCAACAACCGTATATATCAGACGGCGACTCGTACCCAGACAACCGGTGCGATCCTCGCCGGGATACAACTTGCGAGTTCGACCGGAAATGACGGACATACGATCAACGGCAATACAATTGGTTTTGCAAATCCCGCCGGAACCGGCACAACCAATTTTGTCGGTATCAGCACCAGTTCGAAATTCCTCGGAATTTATGTCTCTTCGGCGGCAACTACAACGCCGTCGAGTATTCAGGGCAACACGATCGCAGGGATCAATCTGTCAGGAATTGTGGGCGGAACGGGCACGACTTCGTCTTTTGTCGGCATAAGCATCGGGTCTGGTGTTTCAAACGTCGGTAATATTACTGGCAACACGGTAGGGAGTTTGACGGCGGCCGGCTCAGTTTCGATCACCAACAACAACGCCTCCGCTTCAGAGATCTTTGGTATATATTACTTTCCTTCAGCGGTCGCAAACGTTTCAAACAATAACGTTGGCGGTATTGTCTCGAACAACAGCGGTGCAGGGAGCGTAATCTTTTACGGAATCCGAGCCTTTACCTCCAGTACTGTGACCAACACGATGCAGAACAACGCGGTCGGCTCGTCAGTTGCCCCTATTTCCAATATATCAGCCTCTACGTCTTCCAGAACGATCGGTCTCTATTGTCAATCGGGAGCCTGCGTGGTGACCGGTAACACGATCGGCAATTTGTCGATGAGCGCACCGAATATTGGTACAGGTTCATCGGCTTCTATGATCGGGCTCTGGATCGACAATTCCGGTGCGACGATCGGTAACAGTGTTTCGCAGAATACCGTTCGTTCGATCGTCAACAATGACGGTGCTGGGGCGGTCTGGGTGACTGGAATGCAATACAACGGGGCGACGACCGGAACGCACGTTGTCGATCGGAACTTTATCCACTCGATCTCGGCTCCAAACACGACGAGCTCGACCGCAACTATCAATGGAATCAATGTGCAGGGCGGTTTGACAACATATCGCAATAATATGGTGGCCGTTGGTAGTGATATGACGGCCAATAGTCCGCAGATAAACGGCATCAACGAAACCATTGCAGGAACGGATAATTTTTATCATAACAGCGTTTATGTCGGCGGAACGGGAGTCGCAGCCGGATCAGCAAATTCCTTTGCCTTTCAGAGTTCGATTACCTTGAATACCAGAAGTTACCGCGACAACATCTTTTTCAATGCCCGCAGTAACGGTGCGGCAACTGGCAAACATTATGCCATCCAGGTTGGCGGAACGGCGTCCGCTCCGGCTGGTCTGACATCAGATAACAATCTTCTTTTTGCTAATGGTACTGGCGGGTTCGTTGGCCGATTCAATGCAATTGACCAAACTAATCTGTCGGACTGGAAAACGGCGACGGGCGTTGATTCGAATAGTTTCGCGGGCAACCCTCAGTTCAACGATCCGACCAATGCGACACCCGACCTCCATCTTCACCCGACGCTCGCAACCGTTGCCGAAGGTAATGGTGTCGATGTCGGCGTGACGAATGATTTTGACGGTCAGACCCGGGCATCACTTACACCGGTTGACATCGGAGCAGATGCCGGAAACTTTAGCGGTGTGGATCTGTCTCCCCCGTCGATCAGCTATACCGGTTTGGGAAATACATCGGTGACGACCAATCGACCTCTTAACGTTGTGATCACGGATGTGACCGGAACGGCAACAGGCGGCAATGCGCCTCGCGTTTACTTCAATAAGAACGCCGGGTCGTATTTCTCGACCGCGTGTTCATTATCCTCGGGAACTGTCCAGAGCGGTCAGTGGCTGTGTACTATCGATAACTCACTCTTGGGTGGAGTTGTTACAGCGGACGTCGTTCGGTACTTTGTCGTCGCGCAGGATACACTCGGAAACCTAGGTGCTACGCCGAGCGGCGGCTTTACGGGTACCAATGTAAATACGGTTATCACGCCGCCGACCACACCGAATCAGTACACGATCGTGACAGCGTTCACCGGTTCTTTCAATATCGGAACTGGCGAGACCTATACATCGCTGACCAATACGGGCGGCATATTCGAGGCGATCAATGCCGGAGCGCTGACCGGAAATGTGATTTTGAATATTACGACCGACCTGTTAGCAGAAACCGGCACGGTTGCCCTCAACCAATGGGCCGAGGACGGTGTCGGCGGGTACACACTCACTATCAAACCTAGTGGGGCTCCGCGACAGATCGTCGGAACCAATACGGGAGCTCTCGTTAGGTTTAGCGGTACGGACCGTGTGACCATCGATGGATCCACTACCGGCGGAACCGCCACCGGAGTGGGCGGAAATGCGGCTCTTCGTGAACTAACGATCCAAAACACGAACACAGGAACATCGGCCGCCGTGATAGCCTTTGCCTCGGGCACTAACGGTGCTCAGAACAATACCGTTCGGAACACGAACATCCTCGGGCAAGATCCGACAACGACGCTTATCGCGATTGCGTTTGGTGGAAATACGACGGGCACCGTCGGTACCGATAATGACGGGAACCGCGTTGAAAATTGCTCCGTGAAGCGAGCGATCTATGGTATCTATTCGGCCGGATTATCCGCTGCGAATCAGAATACCGGAACGGTAATTACCCGAAATGACCTATCGTCAACGACGACCGATCGGGTTCGACGTGTTGGAATAGTTATTTTTAACGACGACGGTGCTCAGATCACCGAGAATAGTATCGCGACCGAGACGAACGAATCGGCCGACGCGATCGGAATCGGTGCCGGAATTCAGGGTGTCGATACGACGACGGTAGTGTCGGGAGCGGTCACCAATGCGCTCGTCGCCAGAAACAAGATCAACGGCATCGCGAGTCTTAGCACCACCGGTTTTTCGGCGGTGGGAATCGCGGTTGCGGGCGGCACAACTGGTCCCAATACGATCGTAAACAATATGATCACGGGTGTCACCGCACCTTCGACCTCGCCCGATATTCCGGCTGGTATTTTTGTGGCCGGCGTCGCCGGTTCCTCGACAAGGGTCTATAACAACTCGGTATCGATGACGGGCGACCGCGGCTCAGTTGCAACGCAAACTCCGGGGTTTGGAATCGCGATAACCGGTGTGGATCCGATCGTCGAGTTGAAGAACAACATTTTCTACACGACGCAGATCAGTTCGGGCGGCGGCGTTAATGCCAAGAGTTACGCGATCGGAATGGTCACGACGACCTTTGCTAATCTCGACTCGAACTACAACGATTTTTGGTCAACGGGTGCAAATGACGGCGGATTCAGGTCCGGATCGCTGACGACGGCGTCAGGGTTGGACTACGCCGATATTACTGCATGGAGAACTGCGATCTCGGATGATCTTAATTCACTTGAGTCCGACCCGACCTATGTCGATCCTCTGAATAATCTTCATCTTATTGCCGCCAGCCCGATGACGGATGTCGGCACGACGATCGCTTCTGTAACGAATGACTTTGACGGCGATCTGCGTTTTGCGCCATATGAGATCGGAGCGGATGAGTTCCCGGATGTTACGAACCCGGACACTCAGATACTGACAACTCCGTCTGACCCGAGCAATAGCGCGGATGCGACGTTCACATTTACCGGCACCGACGCTCTGGTTGGCGGCAACGCTATCGCAAGCTATGAATGCCAGATCGACGGCGGCGGATTCTCGGCCTGTACCTCGCCGAAGACCTATACGGGTCTCAGCCAGGGTTCACATACATTCCAGGTTCGGGCCAAGGATGGAGCAGGTAACGTAGATCCGACACCGGCATCATTCACTTGGACGATCGATGCCATCGCTCCGGATACGACGATCCTGTCAACGCCGACAAACCCGAGTAACAGCTCGAGTGCGTCGTTCACATTTTCGGGAACTGATTCTGCTATCGCTGCGATCGCGAGCTTTGAATGTAAGATCGACGGCGGCAGTTTCGCGACTTGTACCTCGCCGCAAAACTACACCGGACTCGCTGATGGTTCGCATACCTTTATGGTACGTTCCGTGGATACGGTGGGCAACGTAGACCCGACGCCGGCAAGCTACACGTGGGTGGTAGACACCGTTGCTCCGACGGCGAGCCTTGACACATTGCCCCCGAATCCGAGCAATAGCACTTCGGCGACCTTTGCTTTCAGCGCCATCGATCCGGCTCCGGCCAGCGGTGTCGCCGGTTTCGAGTGCCAACTCGATGCCGGGGCATTCGCCGCGTGTACGTCTCCGGTCAACCTGACCGGGCTCAGTCAGGGATCGCACACCTTTACGGTGAAAGCGACCGATGCGGCGGGTAATACGAGTGTACCGACGTTCTTCACCTGGAGCGTCGACGCCGTCGCTCCGGACACTCAGATCCTTACGAATCCGCCGGATCCGAGTGCCAGCTCGAGTGCGACATTCACCTTCAGCGGCACGGACTCGGCAATGGCTGCCGTTGCCAGCTTTGAATGTAAGCTTGACGGCGGATCGTTCGGAGCGTGTACTTCGCCTAAGAATTATGCCGGGCTGATCAATGGCTCGCATACCTTCGAGGTCAGAGCAGTGGACGGTGTCGGCAACGTCGATCCGTCGCCGGCAAGCTATACGTGGACCGTCAATGTCGGGCCGACCCCGACCCCGACACCGCAAACCACTGTTTACCAAAATGAGATCGAGCCCAACGGTACTGCGGCGACGGCAACAGTCGTCACCACGCCCGCCAGAATTAAGGGCTACGTCTATCAGAATGGCGACATCGACTATTATGCTTTCCCGGCAACGGCAGGTGATAAGGTCTATTCGGCCGTAATGACCTCGGCTTCGGCAAACGCGTCCTCTGACAGTCAGCTGCGACTTTACGCGTCGGATGGAACGACGGAGATCGAATTTGACGAAGACGACGGGTCTCTCGGCGGCCTGTCATCCACGATCGCGGGGGCCACGATCCCCTCGACGGGAACGTATTACCTCCGTGTCAATCACTTCTCGGCGACAAATCAGTTGCGGCCGTATGAACTCTATATTCGGTTGCAGAGCGGAGGCCCGACACCCGAAACGGAGTCAAATGACACTCCGGCAACGGCAAATACGCTTCCCTCTGGCGGATGGGTCAGCGGCGTTCGCAGTCCCGCGGTCGCTACCGAACAAGACTGGTATGCGATGACGCTGAATGCTGGTGATACGGTCTATCTCGGTTTGGATCTTGATCCTGAACGTGACAATGTCCAATGGAACGGACGTTTGGGCCTGGCTTTGTTCGGCGATGCCGGTAACCAGATACTGGTTGTCGATGACGGAAGCACCGGAAGTGTCGCCAATCCGTTGTCTGAGGCGTTCTTCTTTACGGTCAAGACGTCCGGCACGTATTACGCATTTGTCGATTCGGCCAGTGCCGCGACAGGTGGCCCGACCGCGACCTATAACCTAAGTGTCACGGTATTTCCCAAGATCGAAGAGGGTGTGAACTGTACGACCTACACGAGTACCAACGTCCCCCAGACGATCGGGCCCGGCACCGGACTGGTCAGTTCGACGATCACGATCCCCGGCAACCCGCGCATCGCCGATCTCGATGTCAGTCTCAACTTGACACATGCGCTGATGGCCGACGTTGACGCTCACCTTCGCTCGCCTGCCGGCAACGATATCGGTCTTTTCACCGACATCGGAGCGGCCGCGACCGGTGGCCAGACGCAGATGGATCTGATCCTCGACGATGAGGCGGGGCTCACGCCGGCGTTCACCGTGCTGAAGGGCATTCAGATCAAGCCGGAACTCGCTTACTCGTTATCGTGGTTCGACGGCGAAAATGCCGGCGGCACGTGGACCCTTGATCTAAGGGATGACGGGGCAAACGCCAGCGGCGGTACGCTTAACGGTTGGAGCATTAAGGTTTGCGAACAGCCCGCGGCCGTGTCTGAGACGGTTGTCTTCGGCACCGATTTTGAATCAGGTGCCGCCGGATTTACATCTTCCGGAACGGCTAACGAATGGGAGATCGGGCTGCCGGCGACGGTTGCGACAACCACGACAAATCCGATTGCCGCATTTAACAGCTGCAACAGTGGAGTCAGTTGCTGGAAGACCGATCTTGATAATACGTACGACGTTAGCAGCTCGCAGGATCTGTTGTCGCCTAACATCAACCTGACCGGTGTGTCCGCACCGATCTCCTTGAAATGGGCACAGCAGTTCCAGATGGAGAACGCGTCATTTGACCATGCACGTGTTATCGTCCAGCAGGTCGGTAACCCGGCCAGTGCTAAGATCGTTTGGGAATGGACCGGCGCCACGATGACCGATGCGGTCGGCAACCCGACGGTCAATATCGGTACGACCGCCGGATGGGGCAACTATCGGGCTGACATTTCAAGTTTTGCCGGACAGAATATCGAGGTCATCTTCCATGTTGACAGCGATACTACAGTTAATATGGGCGGTCTCGCGATCGATGACGTGGCCGTCGTGGCGACAGACACGACGGCTCCGGATACCCAGATCCTGACCAATCCGACCAACCCGAGCAATAGTGCCGATGCCACATTTACCTTCACGGGAACTGACTCGGCGATCGC
>JAIBCA010000109.1 GCA_019694345.1 Pyrinomonadaceae bacterium
CTTCGGTGGATATCTTTCTGGCGTCGGTTGAGTCACAAAAAAGGCCGGAGATATGCTCCGACCTTTCAGATTAGGGTCAATACCGTAGAAGTTCAAACCCCGATGGCGTGTATTCCGCTGCGGCGGGTACCGGTCGGGCGTCGTCATCGCTCTCGTCCTCGTCATCCGGCTCAAGGGTCTGCTGAAGAGCTTCACGAGCTTTCATAAGCGCCGCGGCACGTTCGGCATATAGCTTTTCCATCGGGAAATTATGTTCGACGAACTCCAGGTGGATGGAATTGCCGTTATCGGCCGGCTGGCAGTTTCTGACGATAGCGATCGCGTAAAAGTTATAGTCCTTACAAGCGACCTTCACCCGATCGCCGATCTGGGCAGTGAGCTGGCAAAACGCCGACAGCCCGCGGGCGCTGATGTTGTTGGTCACAACGGCTTCCTTGTCGGACGGGAGCCTGTCTTTTTTGATCAATGAGATGCTTGTGTCGACCGCAGCCCAAAGCCGAGGGCTTTGGCGCGGCTTGAAGGCCGACCCGGCCTCGGTGAATTTCCAAAGGCCATCATTACCCACGCCTGTAATGCGGTAACCTTGCTGAGGGTCGGCCGAGTAACTGTCAGGCATCTCTTTTCCGACGAAGCCGACCCCGACGTGATAGGTAGGGACCCCGTTGACCGTCACAGGGTTGCAGTACTGCACGAGGCCCATGATCGGATAAACCTTTTCTTTTAGATCGTAGGCTCGCAATTCCGGCGGCATCGGCAAGACGAGGGAAATGAGCCGGCCGACGCTGCAGGGCCTCGTCAGCGCAAAGCCAGCACCATTTCTGGATATCGTGGTGACTTTGGTTATCTCTTTCCAAACCTCGTCTTCCGAGTTTTTCACCTGTACGATAGTTCTGAGTTCGGTTGATGACCTTTCGGCCGAGCGCTTGTCGTTCTTGGGACGTTTGTTGGGATTTTTCATGGGTACTTCTGCAGGAGGGGTTTTTGTGTGAGTGTGGGTTTAGTTTCTTGAGTGCGTCATTCGATGCCCTCGAGTGGGAAAAATCTATCGATAAACTCGATGTGCAAGCGGGTGATCCCGTCGGTACCGACGCGCTTTCCGCGCACAACCGAGATTATCTGAACGTTGAAACGCTGGCTGGTAACACGTATGAAAGATCCTGCCTCAACGTCGAATTGGGTAAATACGGCGGCTCCGCCAAGACTGATATTCTCTGTCACCGTCGTTTCTGAACTTAAGACGTCGCCATTCTCGTCCATCAGTTCAAGGATCAGGGTCTCGGGGATGTGGAACCGAGTTTGACGACGCAGGTCCTTGGGCAGGTCGCTGTCGTCCTTATTCAGATCTGCTTCGGTCACGTGCCAAAGGCCTTGTGTTTCCTGGTGTGTCGTATCGTAAAGCCTAGAGGGATGCTCATGATATCCCTCGGGGGGCTTTTTGCCGATGAATGCCACTCCGACTGAGAACAATTGGTCAGTTTCGCGTTGTTCTACGGCAATGCACCGGCGAACAAGAGCCCAGATACGATACTGTGCCTCGCCGTAGTCATAGCAGCGAAGTTGCCGCGGCATCGGGATCGTCAGCAGCATTAAACGGCCGCGCTTGATCGGCCGGCGTAAAGTAAATCCAGCTCCAAAAGCAGAAATGTCGGAGAGCCTGGTGATCTCGTTCCACGTCACCGTGCGGTCGACGATCACCTCGACGCGAACCGGCAGCGGGAGTGAAATTCGCTGTATCCGCCTGTTCTCTTTTTCTGCGACAGTTGTTTCCATTTGATCATTTCCCGTATTCGGCCGGACTGCTCTGAGCGTCGGGATTTTGCTTTCAATCTACTCGAAATACAAGGTTTTACGGGAGTTTCGCCGGTTGCGAATCAGGCTGGACGCCTGTATTATAAGAAAACGGACATAACAGAGTTTATTCCAAAAAAGTTTTTACACCTTGCCTTGGACGATCTCCGGGAAAATATAGAAATTGCAGTTTCTCAGCCACAAAGGTTTATAAATGGACGCACTAGAACGTAACCAGATCAATATCGAAGACGAGATGCGGCGGTCGTATCTCGACTATGCAATGTCGGTCATCATCGGTCGGGCATTGCCTGATGTTCGCGACGGGCTCAAGCCCGTCCATCGCCGTGTCTTATGGGCAATGAACGAACTCGGGAACACGTACAACAAACCGTATAAGAAGAGTGCCCGCGTAGTCGGCGATACGATCGGTAAGTATCATCCGCACGGCGACACCGCCGTTTATGACACGGTGGTGAGGCTTGCTCAGGATTTCTCGATGCGATATCCGTTGGTCGATGGCCAGGGCAATTTTGGGTCTATCGACGGCGACAACGCGGCGGCGATGCGTTATACCGAAGTTCGCCTCGCAAAGATCACGGGCGAAGTTCTCGACGACATCGAGAAAGAGACAGTCGATTTTCAGCCCAATTACGACGAGTCGCTATCCGAACCCACCGTCTTGCCAACGCGTATCCCGCTGCTGATGGTGAACGGCTCTGAGGGCATCGCCGTCGGAATGGCTACCAAGATCCCGCCGCACAATCTGACTGAGATCCTAGAGGGAACGATCGAACTGATCCGCAATCCGGCGATGACGGTCGACGAACTCATCGAGTTCATTCCCGGGCCGGACTTTCCGACGGCCGGGTTCATCTATGGCCGCGAAGAGATCCACAGGGCATACCGCACGGGGAGAGGGATCATTCAGGTACGAGCGCGAGCGGTCGTCGATGAGATCGGCCGCGGCGACCGCGTGAAGGACGCCGTAGTTATTACCGAACTGCCGTATCAGGTCAATAAGGCTCGCTTGATCGAAAAGATCGCCGAGTTGGTTCACGAAAAGCGACTTGACGGCATTTCAGAGATCCGTGACGAATCGAACCGCGAGGGAATGCGGATCGTTATCGAACTCAAGCGTGACGCCGTTCCGCAGGTCGTGCTGAACAAACTGTATAAGCTGACCCCGATGCAGTCGTCATTCGGCATCATCAACATCGCGATCGTTGACGGGCAGCCAAAACTCCTTACGCTCAAGGAGATGCTCGAGGCATTTGTCGAGTTTCGCCGAGAGGTGGTCAGACGCCGCACCGAGTTTGATCTGCGGAAAGCATTGGCCAGAGCTCACATCTTGGAGGGCCTGAACAAAGCGATCGATGCTCTCGATTACATCATCCCGACGATCCGCAACTCACGTTCGGTGGATGAAGCAAAGCAATGGTTGACCGGCAACCTGACGACCGCCGCGGAGATCGCTGCGTGGCGCGGAGTTACAGGCGACAAAACGAAGGAGCAATTTGTCAAAGAACTGAACAAGGTGATCCCGTCGCTCGAATTCTCGGAAATTCAGGCACAGGCGATCCTTGACCTTCAGCTCCGCCGCCTTTCGGCTCTCGAACGCCAGAAGATCCTCGACGAGTACGCCGAGATCATCAAGTACATTGCCGAACTCGAGAACATTCTCCAAAACGAAAGCGTTTTGCGACAGGTCATCGTCGATGAGCTGACCGAGGTCAAAAGGCAGTTTGGTGATGCCCGTCGGACGACCATCATCGATGCCGGAGTCGAACTCAGCATCGAGGACCTCATTCCGGATGAGGATGTGGCGATAACGGTCACTAACGCGGGCTATATCAAGCGGACACCCGTGACCGCCTACACGCGTCAGGGACGCGGCGGCAAGGGAAGGCTCGGTGCAAAGGCGAAGAATGATGATTTTGTCGAGCATCTTTTTATTGCGTCGACACATGCCTACCTGATGATATTTACCGACGACGGCCAGGTGTTCAAGATCAAAGTCCACGAGATACCCGAGGGCGACACCTCAGCCCGCGGCAAGGCCGTTGTGAACCTCGTTCAACTCTCGTCCGAGCGAAAACTAGTTGCGGTAATGCCGGTACGTGATTTTGGCGAGGAGGTTTATCTGACGATGGTCACAAAACAGGGGATCATCAAGAAATCTTCGCTGGCCGACTACCAGAATATCCGTGCGTCGGGTATCAATGCGATCAACATTGACGAAGGCGACGAGTTGCTCGACATCATTCGCACGGACGGTAAACGGCAAATATTTGTCGCAACCCACGACGGTATGGCGGTTAGGTTCAACGAATCGGACGTTCGTCCGATGGGCCGTGTTGCCCGCGGAGTTCGCGGCGTTAACCTCAGGCCGGGCGACTTTGTGGTGTCAGTCTGTTCGGTCTCGCCTGAAGGCACCGAAAAGATCCTATCGGTCTCAGAAAAGGGATTTGGCAAACAGACGACCGTCAACAGTTATCGTCTGACGAAACGCGGCGGGATCGGCGTCATCAATATGAAGACGACCGAGAAAACCGGAAAGGTGGTCGCTGCTTTCCCGGTCGAAGACGACAGCGAGATCATGATCATAACCCAGCAGGCGAAACTCATCCGCCTCGGGGTCGATAAGATCCGCGAAACCGGCCGAAGTGCTCAGGGGGTAACGCTGATCAAGTGCGGCGAAGACGACCTGGTTACCTCTGCGTCGCTGCTGGCGATGGACGAGGATGATGATTGATCATTCAGGTAGATAAGTAAAAAGGCCTCGTCTCAAAGGGACGAGGCCTTTT
>JAIBCA010000093.1 GCA_019694345.1 Pyrinomonadaceae bacterium
TATTTGTTTAGGTTATCACGGCATAACGAAATTGTTAACAGACGTCCATCGGATAAATCGGAAAATCATCGGGCTTCTGATCGTTCCACCAAACAGGCCATCAATGCTCCGGCCGGATCGTTCAAGATCACGGCGGTTTCGGCCAACTCGTAAGTGACGGCACTATCACCGTAAACATTGTGTTGATAATAATTTACGGCCGCAGGTTGTTTCAAATTAATTTTACGGAAACAGTTAATTTGGAACAGCCTAACTATCCTGTTTGCAAAATTTAACCCCATTTTTTGTTCCAAATTGTTTCGCTGTGTCATATTTGAACCAAATCGGCCACGGATCTCAATTTTTCGAAAAATTTACGGCCGCCTCGAGTACCTGAATGCGGTCGTCCGTGGGACACCCAATCTTTCGGCGATCGCGGCCGAACTGAGGCCTCGGCCGGCAAGGCGCCTTGCGGTTCGGATCAGGTGAATATCGAGTTTTGGGCCACGCCTTTTCTCATCGCCTGACCCTGTCGGCTTAACATAGTGTTCTTCCTCCGGCTCAGATGAAACATAGTTGAAACCAAGGAAATTGTCTGCCCGAACGGCCTCATTTTTATCGAGGCCAAATCGAGCGGCAAGGTCAAACCTCTCAAGGCGATAGACGATAACATTATCCTCGCCAAACTCTATTCGGCCCGAGCGCGACTTGATCTGTTTGACATACCTGAGATCGGGCGACTGTCTCGAACGGCCGATCGCCATTATCGAATCTGCCACCTTGGAAATCTCGCTCGTTCCTTGCAGATGTCTGTCGGTCAGGTGGCCCGCCCGGCGAAACTTCGGCGTGTGGGCGATCACGAGTATCGAAATGCGCAGGTCCTTTTTCAGTGCGCGCAGGCGGTCCATGATCTGAAACGCGAGCGCCGAACTCGTTGAGTTGCCTTGCGTAAGAAATGAGATGTTGTCGAGTATTAGCACCGTAGCGTCAAAAGCATCGACCTGTGCCTGGATATTGACCAGCATCATGTCCGCAAAGTTCTTATACCCGTCGATGATCTTGCCGTCCCAAAAGGCTTCGGCTCGCAGAAAATTGGGCGACGGGCGATACGGACTCTCGCGTTTGACGCCATCGGTATCCGTCAGCGAATAACGCTCGGCGAGTTGCCAACGATCTATCTCAAAATCGACATACAAGACCCTCTGCGGCCCGAACTCAGTTCCCTTTCGATCAGCGAAGGGCTCCAACCGCCGGCCGCGAGCGAGGCACTCAGCGATCTGGGTCGCAAAGAGGCTCTTTCCAACGCCGGTTGGAGCAAAGAGGATCGCGAGTTCCTCGCTGCGCCACAGCGGCCCGACGAGCTCGGCAAGCGCGGAGTATTCACACCCGCTGTCTATGAACGAGCGCGTCTCGTCGACCAAGAGTATCTCGGGAAGTTCGGCAAACTCCCTCGGGTTCTTTTTTCGATACCGCTCGCGTTCCTTTTCATATGCCTCAAGAGCCTCGCGATTAGGATCCCATCCGATCGCCGAATCGTAGCGCGAACCGTCGTCGCCGAGATCATCGGCGTCATCGTCCTCGGCCGATGATCGAACGTCTTCGTTACTGTTGTACATATACCAATTTTAGACCCATCGGACTGTGCCGTCAAGCATATTTTGTGCCGTTTATGCAACACGCTGATCTTTTTGGCCCTTATCCAAGGTCGTTCGATCGAGGTATGGGTTCACAGGGGTGAGTAAAGGAATTACGAGACATGGTCACCGATCTACATGCCCGGCATTATCAGTTGTCCAGTGTCTGAAGTCATTCTCGAAAAGGATGGCGTTGACAGTGTAGGCCAGGAATTCCAGCCCTTTGGCCCTTCGCCCACGTCTGGCATCACTTTCCATGCGGTCTCTGATCCGGGCCGCAGTGGCCGCCGCCAACTCTGAGAGTTCCGGGTGCCCAAGCGCCCGTTGAAGGTGGCCGCCGAGGATCGGCGGGGCAAACCAGCGTGCGATAGGCTGCTGCAGTTCATTTTCCCAATTCTCGAGCATCACTTTGCAGACGTCCCTGAGATCGGCCGGCTTAAAGTAACTCGACCCCAAAACTACGTTTATCCCGCGTCGGTCAAGCGACTGCCAATTTGCCACTGTTCGCTCAACGGCCGCCTCCCAACCGGCGACACCGGGAAAAGCGATCCCTAGTAATCCGTGGTATAGAAATGACCGCCTCTGGTCAAGTTCCTCCGACCCCTCGTTCATTATCCCGAAATGACGAAGAACGCGTTCCCTGAGGGTTTCATCGGTTGACGCAACACGCGATGTCGCGACGATCAGCGGTGGGCTCAATCGAATATCGTCGAACCAGTCGTCCGTACCGGTTACCATTTCAGCAAAATCGACCTGCGCCGATGGCGATGAGTTCTTAAAAATATGACGCACGACGACGTGCGGTATCCTGCCCGGATCGACCTCAGTCAGCAATTTTGTCGCAAGCCTTTCTTTAAGCTCTTCATTGCCCGAAACCTTGAAGACCTGATCAAGGATATTTGGCGAAAGATCGGATCCGCGCTTGCCGAGATCGCAGTCGATCAGCGTCCGAAGTATCCGGCCGGCGGCATCCGACTTCAGCTCCTCAAATTTATCGCCGCGCCGCGTCTCAGCCATATTGTTGAACGTGAGCGGCGTGCCGGCCTTCCGCAAATTTATCAGACGCGGACCGCTGTGAAGCAAGGCTGAGACAATGATCTCCTGTGGAAAATCCGGGAGGTCATTGTGTCTGAGGATCTCATAAGCGGCCTGAAGCGAGGTTTTGACAGCGTCATTACTGAAATCCTCTTGTAGCTGCGAAAAGGCTTCTTTCACAACATGAGGATCCGAATTGATCACCTGATCGTCACCAAGTATCAGAAGTGCAGAATTTCGTTTGACCTGATCGTTTCCCGGCAACTTATTCGCCGCGACGAAAGCTGCAGGGCCAAATCCGTCGATTCGGTACCTTTGCAGGATAGATTTGGCTGCAGATGCCTGGGCCAGCCGTACGGAACGCATGACCTCTTTCGAACGCCCCTTGATCCGATACCTCAGAACAGCCGTCAGTGTCTGATCCGGGATCATGTGCAGATCGGGCAGCTTGAGGATCGAGACCACCGCTGATTCGCAGATCCCGTTATCCTGACACACCTCCAACGCCCTCATGAAGACGATCGGATTCATGCTCACGCGGCGGGCATCAGCCGACAGGATCATTTCGGCAGCGGATTGGCGGTCTTTGGGTTCGGCTCGTCCAAAGTACTTGATCCACACGGTGTCGAGGTTCACATTCTCTTCCCAGAGTTTATCCAGAAAGCGCCGCACTTCCGTCACCGGAATCGAGAGTTCGCTAAGGCAGGACAAGTAGTGCGGTTCGCGATTACCGCTCTCAAAAAGCTTGCTTATGTACGCGAGGCGATCCGCGTCATCATCGAACATCGATCGCCCAGACCGAATAAGGGCCCGAAGCAGCGTTGACGCCGAGTAGTGATCAAAATTGTCGACGGCGAAATCGAGGATCCTACGTTTGAGGTCGTCGTCAAGATCTCGCCAACCGCCGAGACCGGTTCGGGAGATCACACGCTCGGCGATGGTGTCGTGATTGAACCGAACCCGCCGATCCGCCGGACTCGACGTTGCCTCCGGTGAACTGAGGTTGATGTAAAGTTTCAAGACGTCCAGGACATCGCTCGTACGGTCCCAGGCAGAGAATGAGGCTACATTTGAACCGGTCTCGCTGAAAAGATCGGCCAATTTCAAAAACGACGCCCAAGTAATGATCGGACGGCCGGCTGCGGACTGTCCGACGGTCGAGATGGCGGCCCAGTAGTGCAGTGCCAGAGCAACGCCGGGCGATCGGGCAAAGATGCGTTTCAGGTCATGAGCCGCGATCTGGCAGGCAGCATTCTCAGCATCCTGAAATTCAAAGTCGATGTCGATCCCGCGTTCAAGTCCTGAGATCACGTACAGAACGATGAACAGTGAAGATCTGAATATCGCATCGTTCTTTAACAACTGCTTGACCGGTGAGTCGTCCGGATGGTTACGGTAGATCTCATTGAGAATTTGTTCGTTTTCGGCCGATCGCAACTCAAACTGGGCCGAAGTGTTGCTTAGGTGCCGCAAATAGGACCTGCCGTGGGTCTCGCGATCGCCGATCAGAAGCCGAACATTCCGGATCGACTGGCAGCGTTTCAGAAGAAGTTCGGTGGTCGTTGGGTCGGCAACCGACGCCTGACGATACCAATCTTCGATAAAGACCAAATAGTTTGTTTCACGGTCGGCCTCGATGACATCAATGGAATTTCTGACAAACTCGTCGAGCTTTAGATCATCGACCCAAACTACGGTCGCCGGGTTTGACCGGGCGAGATCGACGGCGAGCCGACGCAGGATCGTCGATTTCCCAAAACCGCCTGGGCCGTGGACCAACAAGCTGACCTTCGACGACGATCGGTGGTCGAATGCCGACTCGGCAAGTGCTTTCATCCTTGGATACTCGGTCCTGCCCACATCAAAATCACTGATGATGCCGTACCATTGACAATCCTCGTCCTGCTTTGCCGAAAGGAA
>JAIBCA010000131.1 GCA_019694345.1 Pyrinomonadaceae bacterium
GAACCGGCGTGACAGACCGCGCATTCGTTCGCGACAAAAAGGTTGCGGCCGTTCTGTTCCTGCTGCGTCAGCGGCGTGATGCCGGCGTTGGCGAGGTCAAGCGGCGTCTGGTCGGTGTACAAGGTTCTCTCGTAGGTCGCGATGGCAAGAGCGATCCTTGCCGGCGTCACCTCGGGCGTTCCGAACACCTCGTTGAATATATCCGGATAAGTGCGTCCGTTGATCCAAGTGCTGAGTGCCGTCGGGATGTTTGACGCGACAGCCAGTGGCTTGGCCGAAGTGATGCGTGCGGCAACCATGTTCCAGTCGCGGCCGGCGTGGGCCATTTCGGTCGAACTCGTCGGCGGCCCTAAAACCTGACTCTCAAGAGCTCCGCCATTCTGAATAATGACGGTATTCGTGATCGGGTCGCGGAATGTGCCGATCGCACGGCCGTCCCAGAAAAGGTTGGGCGAGTAGCCGGCGTTAAGGTATGAGACCGAGCTGCGGCCGGTAACCTGTTCTCTCAGGCCGAATTGCGGTGACAGGGCGTATGTTCCGTCGGCATTGACCGCCGGTACGCCGCGCGAAGCGATGATGTCGTCAGCATTGCCGAAAAACTGATCGGGGCCGGGGTTGGTCGAGGATCCGGGTTGATTACGTGCCCGCAGATCATCGCCGCCGCCGCCGGCAGTGTGGCAGGTGCCGCACGAAACGGTGCGTGTTGACGATAGCTGTTCGTCCCAGAAAAGCGCCTTGCCGAGATATACCTTGGAGGCGGTTATCGGGTTTGCCGGCGGTACCGGCGGAGCCTCAAGCGGCGGAATCGGCCCTTGCTGGGTCGCGTTGGCACGCAGGCCCGAGTCGCTGGCGCTCAGGGCACTGTTTGCCGATGCATTTTCGGCCCTGACCCAGTAAAAGAATGTCTGGCCGGCCGCCGCACCCGTGTCGAGGAACGTATTCGCCTGCGTCGAGCCGACTTCCGATGCGGTCGCCGGATCGTTCAAAGTGTTTCTGAATATGCGGTACGAAGTCGCTCCGCGGATCGCGTCCCATTCGACGCGGATCTTGTTGTTGTACTTATTGTCCGAGGCGATCACGCCGGTCGGAGCTGACAGCGTGCTGCCGCCGGTCTGGCCGGCAACTCCGCCCGTCGTGTAAACACTGAATCCCGCAAAACCCGCGATGAACGCGACACACACGAATATTTTAATTTTTCGCATAACCTAAGCCCCCAAAAGTATGTCCCTGATGTCTAAGAATTATCTGAATAAGTGCCCAAACCTTGTCTTGATCAAATTCCTGCAGCGAAAGAGCCGCGATTTCAAATTGCTCGTCGAAATGCCGATCATCTCGGCCGCCTCGTCAAGACTGTAATCCTGCGAATAGACCATCGTCATGGCTAATCTGTCCTTCGGTTCGAGTGCCGACATTATCTTTTCGGCGATCTGACCGGCGGCCATGGCTGCCTCCACGCTCGGCTGGCGGCCGTCCGCGACCGTTTCGAGATAGTCGTTCTCGGCGTCGGTCATATCGGTAAAAAGGCTCTCTGACCGCCGCTGCCGCCGGCGAAATTCGTCGTAACAAACGTTGACGGCGATCCGTGTCATCCATGCCGGAAATGATCTTTCCTCGCCGCCGCGATACTTGTCGAGCGAGAAATAGGCCTTTGTAAATGCCACCTGAACAAATTCCTCGATCTCGTCCCGTTCCCGAAAAAATCGCCCGATCACACGCGCCATCGGCCGCTTATACCGTTCAAATATCTCCGCAAAGGCACTTTCGTCACCGCTTAGAACGCACTCGACCAGCCGTTCGTCCGTCACCGGCGAACCGTCATCGATAGCGTACGATAAGGGTTTAGCGTCTGTTTGCAAGCTGATTTTTATAACCTCTTCAAACATTAACTTCAAGTTCCGCCTCACGAATCCGCAACTAACCTCTGCGTTCTGCGTCAAATATCAACGATCAATTCTCGATCTTGTAGCCGGCCGGCACTGCAAACAGCTCCGACGATGGCTCCGCCCGTTTTATGTTCACGAGCTTGAAAATATGCTCGCCGGCGAGCGGATCCAGGTGCCGCGACATCACGACGACCTGCAGCTCCGGCGAAAACCAACGCTCCGAAACGACCTGTATCGGTTTGTCGTTGCCGATCTGGCCGGCCGGTATCTCCATCGTGGTCCGGGTACCCTCGACGCGAACTCCTTCGATCGTCTTACTGCCGAGAGACTCTACCTTGGCATCCTCCGGCTGCTCGGGATCTAGCGGGCCCTGGCCGCCGTCGATGCGGTTCTTGCGGGCGATCTTATTATTGGCGTCGAGAAATATCTGCGTCCGCGTATTCATATCGTTGATGAATACAAGCATCTGCGGTTTGTTGTCGCTGCCGACGATCTGGACCCCGGCGACCGCCTCGAGCGGCTGTTCGCGGCGCGTACGGCCTTCGCCGTCGCGGTATATCGCGCCCTGACGCTGCTTTGTCACCGTACTGCCGTCAAAGAGGCGTTTGGTGTCCTCGATCACCGTGTCGGCCGAAAACGGCTGTCCTTTGACCAACTTATCGCCGAATCGGAGTTCGGCACCGAGAAATCTTGCGTTCGGCGGCATTCCCGGGCGTCCCGGCTTAGGCCTGCGGCCCTCGCCATCGGGGCGTCCTTGCCGGCGGCCTTCTTCGAGCGACAGCGAACCGTTGCGATCGGTGTCCATCTCGGTAAATCGCGCACGCACCCCGCGTTCAAAATCGGCCTTCGTTACCGCACCGCGCTCGAGCAGATCGTCAAAAAAGAAGGGCGGCAGCATCGCTTTGCCTTCTTTACCCGGACGACGCGGCCCATCTCCGGGCGGCGGCGGTGCCGGCTCACCCGGTTCGATCGTGCCGTTCGCATTGCGGTCGAGGTCCGCGAAGGTTCGATCGATGGCGGCGGTAAATTCGTCCGCGTCGAGCACATTATTGTTATTAGCGTCGTGCGGCTTGATCCAATCGCCGCGCGGAGGGCCGTCAGGCCTCCCGGGCATCATGTCGCCGGGGCGGCCGCCACGTCCGTCGCGGGGCATGCCGATGCCTCCCGGCGGCGGTCCCTGTGGCCGCGGTGGACGCTGTGCCAGTGTGAACTCACCTGCGGCCAACAATAGAACGATCGCGAATAATAGATTCGATCTCATAATACAACTCCTGAATTCGAAGTAACGATCACCTGATAAAACGTATTGCGTGGGTCTGCCCGTCGTCACCGACTATCACTTCGGCATCGACCATGCTCGTCGGCTTTTCGACCGAGGAAACGAGCCCGAGCGTGACCATCATCGCACTCGGAACTTTGACGCGGACCATCTGACCGCTCTCCGGGTTGCGTGCGTAGGTCAGGGCGATAAATTCTGACTTAAAGACCGGCTTGTCCGCCCGTGCGGGTACGGCCGACCGTACCGATCGGGCCTTCACGGCCCTAAGCTGTGCAGCGGGCCTTGCCGAAACGGCCGTCTTGCCGCTGTCCGAAATTTTGACGGGTAATGCCGGCTCGGGAACGATCTCCGGCGAGACCACTGTCGCCGAAGCCGGACCATCCTGCTGCAAACCCGCCGTTTCCGTCGTCACCGTGTTCGGACGGAATACGAAAATGCTTATTACGACGGCCGCGGCGGCCAAGGCCGGCACGGCGATCATCAACCAGCGGCGAATGGCGTTTACCGGCGGCCACGGCGTTGCGGCCGCCTCGGCCTGCTGGCCGATCTCGCGTCGAACGTTCCACCACAATGTCGGCGAAGCGACGATCTCATCGATCAAAGCATCGTCGGCGGAGGCGTCTGCCACGATCGCCGTCATCATTTTATCTATCTGCTCATCCGTAAGCTGTCGTTTCATATCTTTGACCTTCAGAACCGCTGTTGTCAGGTTAAAGACGCGCGGAAAAGCGGCTCGGTTTCAGCTTTTTGCCGACCGGGCCGCTTTTTCTTTGGATGGGCGTTTGAGGTTAGTTCAGTTCCTCGGCGAGACCGCGGGGCTCAGCCGGTTCTTTCTCCGGCTGAGAACGCGGGAAAAGCAGTGAAAGCAAAACGGAAGCGGTGATCACGCTTACGATAAATCCAAGCGAGTACGTGATAGGGAATTTGCCGCCGAAAGCGTCATTGAGCCAGACCATCTTCAGGCCGACAAATACCAGCACGACCGCAAGGCCATATTTGAGCAGGTAAAACTTGTCGATCACACCCGCGAGCATGAAGTACATCGACCTCAGGCCCATGATCGCGAAAATATTCGACGAAAAGACGATGAACGGCTCGCTCGTGACCGCAAAGATCGCCGGGACGCTGTCAACCGCGAATATTACGTCGGTCGCCTCCAGGAACAGCAGGGCGATGAATAGCGGCGTCGCGTGCCAGCGGCCATTGAGCTTTAAGAAAAAGCTCTTGCCGTCGATAGTGTGCGTGACCGGCATGAATCGCCTGAATGTACGAATGAGCAGGTTCTTTTCCGGGTCGATCTCCTCGTTGCTGGTAAAGAACATCTTGATACCGGTTATCACCAGAAAACCGCCGAAAAGATAGATCACCCAGTGGAACTGCATCAGCGCC
>JAIBCA010000075.1 GCA_019694345.1 Pyrinomonadaceae bacterium
CCACATAAGTCCCGATCCAGACGCTGCCATCCGGTCCGTCGGCAAACGCCGTTGCCGCCGAATCGAGCGACTTGTCAATAACGTCGAAGGCAGTGATATTTCCGGTTATGCTGTCCAATCGATGAACGATCCTATGTGAATTGCCGCCGATCGTCGACACCCAGATGTTTCGACCTACATCTTGCCACACCCGGAAGATGAAGTTGTCATCAAGCCCGTCTGCAACCGTGTAGGTCTTTTTCAGTGTCGCCGTTGATAGATCGTTGGCCTTTGCCTCGTAGCGATGGACGCCTTTTGCGGTGCCGATCCACCACTCGCCTCGGTCGTCGTATGCGATCAGGTCGTTCCATCCCCAAGAAAGGGACGCTGTTTCCAGATCCTTCGGTGTTTCGTTCACCAACGAGCGGCCATCGAATCGATTGATGATCGGCGGCGTTAGGGAACCGGACCTTGTTGTCAAAATGTACGGCTCACCCTTCGGGCCGGCAAGGATCTGCGATATTCGCGGGGTGCCCAGTCCGTCGGGGCCAAAGTAAGACGTAAAACCCACAAGCGGCATCTTGACCGCACCTCCGCTTTCGGCACCGATCCACAGGTTGTTGTCGCTGTCTTCGCTAATAGTAATGATTCGGACATGCTGCAGGCCGTTCTCGGGCGTGTAACCGAGAAATGATCTGCCTGAGTTCGTTCTTGGATCGGTCAACAAGTTGAGGCCGCCGCGAGTGCCGACCCAGATCCGACCATCGGACGATTCGTAGATAGTTTCGACGAAGTCGGTCAATAGTCCGTCTTTCTCACGATATGCAGCAGCAACGACATCCTGTCCGGGCTTTGGGTCTGCAACCAATAGCGTGAGTCCGGCTCCTGTGCCGACCCAAATGCGGCCCGAGCGATCCTGATAAATGTCGCTAATGCCATTTTGTGTGAGGCCGTTATCTTCGGTAAATCGATCGAAGCCGCCGTCCTTTCGCTCCCTAAAGACCCCGAGAAAGGCACTTCCTGCCCATAAGCGGCCGTCGCGGTCGATCATTAGGGTGTTAATTGAGTTGAGTTCCCCGGGCTTTGGGTTTGAAAAAGCAACACGGACAAATTCTGAGTTCCATCCAGTATCAGCTTTAGTGAGGCGAAACAGTCCGGCGGATGTACCAACCCAAACGGTGCCGTCGGCTGCTTCGACTAGTTGAGTTACTCCAATCGAGGCGGAGTCGCCGCGACGCAGCGGAACGGACTTGAAAAACGGTGCCGAGACTTCGTCACGAAACTGATCAAGCTCAACGATCCCGTCCTGGGTGGCAAAAAGATAATCGCCACTGCGCGTTTCCAGTACATCCGACACAATTCGGTGCGGCAGGCCGTCGGTAATGCCGTAATTCGTGAAAGCATACCCGTCGAAACGCGAAATGCCCTCGGTGGTGCAAAACCAAACATAGCCGTGCGAATCCTGATAAATGCGATTAATGAAATCACGGGCAAGACCGTCGGCGATCGTATATTTTTTTACCGAAAGCTGCTCCGAATGTACCGATATCGATCCAACAACGAGGCAGGTCAGAAAAAGACAGATCGATCGGAAAATTACCGCAGGCATTGGCTTGCAACGAGTCGAATAGGTGGATCCTACATAAAGATACTTACGAAAAAGAAAATGACGAAGGACACCATGCCAGACGCCCACTTATTCGAACCAATTCGCGCAAAACTATGGACAGTCAATTGTTCGGCTTCTCGGGCGGCGAGGGCATCGACGGAAGTCCGTTCTTGCACTTCTCGTCGGCCGCCGTTTGACCGACTCTGCGAGTGAACTCATTGAGTTTCTCGATCAAGCGTCGTGTCCGGGCATCTTGCTCCTGTTGCTCGGGCGTACGCGGCGTGTCCGGACTGTCATTGCCGGTGGAGAACAACAGCAGGAACGAACCACTCATGACCGCTGCATTAAAGCAGAATTGTTTGGTGCAGGGATTCTTTGGGTCCTGTTGGGAGAGACACATCGAGTAAACCTTTTCAGGGTCGAACTCGCCGCCCGGAGGTCCTGTTGGCGCCGCGCTGCTTTGCGTTCGGCTGATAAGTTCTTTTTCAAATCGTGCACAACTGCCGGATCGACCGCATTCTGCAAATTTACCAAGCAGGCTCTTTAGCTTTTCGGCCCCGTTGTCGACGATGTCGTCACCAAAGATAGTTTGAAAGGCGACAATACCGGTGACGGCATTAAGCTGGCATTCGAGCGATGACCTGCCACCTCTAAGGCAAACGCCCGCGATCTTTTCCGGATCGTAAGCCTGATCCATCCCAAGCGCGTTGAAAATATCACGCCAAACGGGAAGTTGACGTTCCGCTTCTTCACGAACTTGACTCGCCAACTGCTCCAGATCGGGCGTTTTAGGCGATCCCGCCGGCTGTTGTCCAAATGCGGCCATACCGAGCACTCCAAGAAGGAAGAGGATCTTCAAAATAGGGTAAATTCTATTCATAATGATCATTTTCTCCAGCCACTCGATGTTATTCGCGACGCGAGAAAGTTGTCAAGAAGCTTTTCGCTCTATGGAGCCTTACAAAAAAGGCGAACCGAAAGGCCCGCCTTTGTATCTGTCCTAGGACTGTTTGCCCTCAAGAAAGGCCTTGAGCCGCCTCGAACGCGACGGGTGACGCAGCTTTCTGAGTGCCTTGGCCTCGATCTGCCGGATGCGTTCGCGGGTGACGGCAAAGTGCTGACCGACCTCTTCGAGGGTATGCTCGGAGCCGGTGTTACCGAGGCCGAAACGCATCTTGATGACCTTTTCCTCACGCGGCGTGAGCGTTGCGAGAACTTCGTCTGTGATCTCACGCAGATTCGAGAAAGTTACCGATTCCGCCGGATTGAGTATCGAGCGGTCCTCGATAAAATCCCCGAGATGTGAATCTTCCTCTTCGCCGATCGGCGTTTCGAGCGAGATCGGCTCCTGAGCGATCTTCAGGACCTTGCGAACCTTTGAGACCGGGATGTCCATCCGCTTGGCTATCTCCTCGCTCGTCGGCTCACGGCCAAGCTCCTGCACCAGCAGACGCGAGGTGCGGATAAGCTTGTTGATCGTTTCGATCATGTGCACCGGAATGCGGATGGTGCGGGCCTGATCGGCGATAGCACGCGTGATCGCCTGGCGGATCCACCACGTTGCATAGGTCGAGAATTTATATCCGCGACGCCATTCGAACTTATCGACCGCTTTCATCAAGCCGATATTGCCTTCCTGGATGAGGTCGAGGAACTGCAGGCCCCGATTGGTATACTTTTTCGCGATCGATACCACAAGACGGAGATTAGCCTCGACAAGTTCGCGTTTCGCCTTATTGGTGTCATACTCGCCGACGCTGATCGTCTTGTACGACCGCTTTATTTCGACCGGCGGCAGGTGATAGGTGTCCTCGATAGCGGCGAGGGCGGCATTGGCCTCGGCGATCTTGGCGAGCAGCTCTTTCTTCTCTGCTGCGGCCGGTTTCTTTTCAAGCTTTTCCTCAGCTTTCTTGATCGAGCGTTCCGCCGTCTGAATGTCGGTCACGACCTTACGGATCGCGGCGATCATCTTCTGATTCGAATTTTCGGTGAGGTTTAGTTGTTTGATCTCCTGAGCGATCTCGAGCCTCAGCCGGGCGGTCTTTCGTTTGAGCGTCAGGACCTTTTTGGATTTCTTACCCGCCGCTTTTTTCTGTTCGTTGATGAGCGATACCCACGTTTTCAGTGCGACATGAAAATGCTCTTTGATATTGGCGATGCCCTCGAGGGTCCAGCGCATGTACTCCTCGGCCTTGTCTTCCTCGACCGAGATCTCAGCCTGCTCTGAAAAAACAACGGTTTCGCGGATGCTGGCACGGCCTTCGACGAGGTCTTCGCCGATCTTCACCAGCCGCTCGACGGCGATCGGCGACCGGGAGATCGCCTTGTGCGTCTTGATCTGTCCGCGTTCGATGCGCTGTGCGATCGTAACCTCGCCTTCGCGGTTGAGCAGGGGCACAACGCCCATTTCACGCAGGTAAAGGCGAACCGGGTCGTTCGATTTATCAAGAGCGCCGGCCGAAAGATCCAGGTCGAGATCATCCTCGTCGGCTGCTTCTTCTTCCTCTTCCTCATCGAGAGCCAGGCTCGATGCCCTTTCCAAAAGTTGTGCGTCGGTCTCGGCGACGGAGATATTTGCGCCTTCGAGCCGGTCAAGTACGTCCTCCAGATCATCGGCGGACATCATGTTCTCAGGGATCTGGCGATGGAGGTCGTCAAGGCTCAGAAATTTCTTTCGCTTGCCGAGGGCGACCAAGCGATCCATCAAATCTTCTTTTTCGTCGTAATCAGCCATAAAATCGTCAAAAAATTTTGATTATCTCTTCGCAATTATCGTTGTTCGCGAATTAGATTCTAACGCCGAAAGCGTGGGAATAGTTTCATTCGCACCGGCGGGTTTAAAAATCCAGATTATATCACAATTCCGTGATCCGACGCTGTAGTTCGCGG
>JAIBCA010000102.1 GCA_019694345.1 Pyrinomonadaceae bacterium
TGCCGACCGAAAATGGCGGCTTGAAGATCTATTCATCGACGCAAGGCCCGACCGCCGTCCAGCGTGCAGTTTGCCGCGTGACAGGCTTGCCGATGCACAAGGTCGAGGTCGATGTTCAGCGTCTTGGCGGCGGTTTTGGCGGCAAAGAAGATCAGGCGAACGCCTGGGCCGGGATCGTCGCGGTCGCGACTCAGCTGTCCGGAAAGCCCGTGAAATATGCTCTTCACCGCATGGAAGACATGCGGATGACCGGCAAACGGCATCCATATTCGTCGGACTACAAGATCGGCCTCGACGCTGATCTGAAGATCGTAGCGTACGAAGCCAGCTTCTACCAAAACGCAGGCGCCGCGTGCGACCTGTCGCCACCGGTGCTTGAACGCACGCTGTTTCACTGCACGAACAGCTATTTCGTTCCGAATGTCTCGGCGACCGCCTACTGCTGCCGGACAAATCTGCCGCCGAACACAGCGTTTCGTGGATTCGGCGGGCCGCAAGGGATGTTTGTTATCGAATCGGCGATCGCTCACGCGGCTGAGAAACTCGGAGTTTCCGCTAGTGAGATTCAGCGCCGCAATCTGCTCGAATCGGGCGATGAATTTCCGTACGGTCAGGTCGCTGAGAGCGAAGCTGTCACGAGTTGGACTCAGGCTGATGCGGAATTCGATTTTGCCGCATTGCAGCGAGAGGCCGACGAATTCAACGCGTCGTCAAAATATTTCCGCAAAGGTGTTGCTGCAATGCCGATCTGTTTTGGCATCTCGTTCACCAAAACGCCGATGAATCAGGCTCGGTCGCTGGTGCATGTTTATACCGACGGCAGCGTCGCCGTTTCGACCGGAGCCGTCGAAATGGGCCAGGGAGTAAACACCAAAATGGCCCAGGTCGCCGCGAAGGTTTTTGGTCTTTCGATCGACGATATCAAGGTTCACACGACGAACACTTTGCGGATCGCTAACACTTCGCCGACGGCGGCTTCTGCCGCCGCCGATCTTAACGGCAAAGCAACGCAGATCGCGTGTGAGACGATCCGAGCGAGGCTGTTAGAAGTTGCGGCCTCGATGCTTGATAAGGAAACGCCTGAAGGCGTCACTCTGAACGATGTTGATTGGAAAACGCTCGTGATGGAGGCTCACCTTCGCCGTGTAAACCTAAGTGAACACAGTCATTACGCAACACCCGGCATCGGTTTTGACTGGACAACGGCGAAGGGGCATCCCTTTGCCTATCACGTTTACGGCACGGCGATCGTAGGCGTCACCGTCGATTGTCTACGTGGGCGATATGAGGTCGATTACGTCAAATGCTGCCACGATTTTGGCACGTCGATGAACACCGCGGTCGACCTCGGCCAGATCGAAGGCGGCATCGTCCAGGGCCTCGGCTGGATGACGATGGAAGAGGTCGTCTATGACGAAAACGGGAAGCTAAGATCGAACGCACTCTCGACCTACAAGGTCCCCGACATCTACAGCGTCCCAAAAGAGATCGCCGTGTTGCCGCTCGAATCTAGTCGCGAGAATCTGGCCATCTTCAACTCAAAAGCCGTCGGCGAACCGCCGCTGATGTACGGCATCGGCGCCTATTTCGCGATCCGCAACGCGATTCAGGCGTACACAGAATGCACGCCCGAATTCGATTGCCCGTTTACGCCGGAGAGAGTTTTGATGTCCCTCTACGGTTCTGGATAGTCGTGCCCAATTATCTCGAAATTTGGCAATTGGCGGCATCGCATTTAAGAAATGGCGAGAATCTTATGCTGCTCGTCGTCGCCGAAAGCACCGGTTCGAGTCCTGGCCGGGCCGGTTACAAAATGGCCGTCGCCGCAAACGGTGGATTATACGGCAGTATCGGCGGCGGGATGATGGAAGTAGAACTCGTAAACCGGGCCAGGACCGCCTTGTCAGAACCGGGAGCGATATCACCCACCCATTTGATCGAGCAAGTCCACAAAAAGAACGCTCCGAATGCGAGCGGGATGATCTGCTCAGGACGACAAACGGTGATCTTAAAGGAATTGACTGCGAAAGACCTTTCAACGATTGAGACGATCATTACTGCTGTAAAGGAAAACAACGGTTACCTGATGATGATCAACAAGGACTCGATTTGCGCCGGACCGGATTTTTGCGGAACGACAAAACTCACCCCTGAATACTCCCGGATCAAGTTCGAGCGACGCGACGACGATTTCCTTTATTCTGAGAGTTTGAACAAAAGCGAACAGCTCTTCATAATCGGCGGCGGACATTGTGCTTTGGCGTTGAGCGAGTTGGCTTCGAAATTGGATTTTCGGATCAGTATTTTTGATGATCGACCTGAGCTGAATACGATCGCGAAGAATGAGTTTGCCGCCAGCGTTACAATCATTGATAGTTACGAGAATATCGGTGAGCATCTGCCGCAGGGCGAAGATGTGTATGTAGTCGTGATGACGCTCGGATTCCGAAGCGACGCGGTTGTGATTCGAAAGTTGATCGATAACGAATTCAAATATTTCGGGGTGCTTGGCAGCAAAGCTAAGATGGCGACAGTGATTAAAGAGTTGCGGGGCGAAGGTTTCGATGAAGCACAACTATCACGAATTCACACTCCGATCGGATTACCGATCAACAGCCGAACGCCGGAGGAGATCGCCGTGTCGATCGCGGCGGAGTTGATCCAGATCAGAAATGCGCAATAAACGAGTGTTCGTGCGTTTCGGTCGGGATTATCGTAGAGTAGAGTAATTCGACCGTCGAAAGCCGCCGGCTAACGCTGGCGGTTCTGACTTATGGACAGCAAGAATATCCCTAAACCAGCTAAACGCAGCTATTTACGCAATGTTTTGGGGCGTGAGTATTTTACATTGCGGCGACAGCTTAAATGGTTGAAAGACTCGCGGAGCTTTGCTCGTCAGGAACCAAATACCAAACTAGATCATTCCATAATTCGACACAAGACGATGATGCTGCGGCCGCTTCGTGATGTCGATATGTATCTGCAGTACAACAAGATCACCAATCTGCGGCTAGCGATCGCACCGCTTGACGGCATTGTGATGCGGCCGGGTGAGACGTTTTCGATCTGGCGAAATGTCGGCCGGCCGACGGCAAAACGCGGATTTCTCGATGGCTTGGTTCTGCACAACGGCAAGATCGAAAAGGGCATCGGTGGCGGCCTTTGCCAACTCGGCAATCTGCTTTACTGGATGGCGCTGCATTCGCCGTTGACGATCACTGAGCGTTATCGTCACGGATTCGATGTGTTTCCTGACATCAATCGCAAGATACCATTCGCATGTGGAGCGACCTTGGCATACAACTACATCGACCTACAGCTGCGCAACGACACGCAAGACACGTTTCAGATCAAACTTTGGATCGACGACGAATATCTGAACGGCGAGCTTCTTTCAGATCGTCCGCTCGAAAACAAATACGAAGTATTCGAAACCGACCATTTGATGAAGCTCCAGCCTTGGGGCGGATACACTCGGCATAATCGCATTTGGAAACGCACGACCTCGCTGATCGACGGTATGACCCACGAGGAACTCATCACCGAAAACCACGCGATAATGATGTACAGTCCGCTTCTCAGCTCCTGACCACAAATATTATTTCTCCACTCCGGGAACAAATCCCATTTGCCGGTGTCTAAGTTCGCCAGGTAAGTGAAATTATCGCTCACCGGCATGAAAACCACAGGCACCGGCAGGAGGAAAATATGTTTAATAGATTGATCGAATCCGAACCCGAAACAGCTGATTTCAAAGATCGGCGCAACTACTTTATGGCATCGACCGTCGTGGTGGGAATACTGTTTCTAGCCGCTGTCGTAGTGAGCATCTATGCAAAGGATTTTGACCTTGGCAACGGCTCGCTTGAGATGTCCGAGTTGATCGCACCTGTCGAAATGGGGGCCGAACTTCCCAAGCCTGAGCCGCAGCGGCCGCGAACCGAACCGACACGGGAAACAAGCCAGTTGCCGACACGTAAAGAAAATATGTCGTCAACGTCCGAGCCGACGATCGTCCCGACCACGACATCTGTCACGCGAAATACTGTGATGTCGCGGCCGCCGGGAGATTTTCAACTCGGCAAACAAGACGCTGATCCGATCGGATCAGGCCGAACCACTACGGGTACAACGCAGAGCATCGGTGGCCCGAATCTGCAGGCGGCAAATGTCGACCCCGAACCCGAACCGGAGCCGCCCGTCCGCCGCGAGCCGCCCGTTACCAAGCCCGGCCCGCCCAAGTCGATAGGCGTCGTCAATAGTCGTGCTACGTCGTTGCCTAAGCCGCAGTATTCTGCCGCTGCGATAGCCATGCACGCTCAGGGACGCGTCGATGTGCAGGTGGTGATCGACGAGACCGGAAAGGTGATCTCAGCGAGTGCCGTCAGCGGGCATCCGATGCTTCGCACTTCGGCTGAACAAGCTGCACGAAACGCTCGATTCACACCGACGCTGCTGTCGAACGTCCCGATCAAGGTGACGGGCGTGATCACCTACAATTTTACCCGAATGTAGGATGAAATTCTCCCATTCCTGTGAGTAAAGCGGGCCGTCAAGGCTCGCTTTTTTTAGTTTTGGAGCAGTTTGATCAGTCCGTCGGTGTCGAGGTCAAAGACCGGTACAGGGAATCCGCTCTTGACCTCCTCGTAGGACATGCCGTCAATGAATATCGGCTCGTCTGATTTGATCGTTACACGAGGGATAATCACAAAATCGCCTACCACGCTGCCACTGACGGCAAGGAGGTCCCGTCCGCTAAGCAACCCAGCCACCGAAACATCGCCACCGAAATATGTGTTGGGAACGGCGACAACCGTTAGGGCGGAACCAGACATACGGTTAAATCGCTCGATCTGCTCCGTCAAGATCGGAGCAAACATTTCACCGGTAAGGATCGTGCCGAATAGTCTCCCGCTTGGGAAATCAAGCGTCGTGGTAGCGCCTTCGAGCCGTGCCGGCACTCTGGCCTCGGGGCGGGTCCTTACATTCTTGAAAAACTGTCTTGCCAGATCGACGGCCTCAGTTCGGCGGTCCTTCGTCGCTGCGCTATCGAAGACCGTTTGAAATTGTTCGAGAAACGAACGTATCATGCCGACGCCGTCCTCGATCTGCGGATAGTTTCCATAATGTTCGCGGGTCGGGATCTCTGCGCCGGCTTTCAGATAGATCTCATCGCCGAGAAAGGCGAACGTAACTCCCAAGGTCGTCCGAAATTCATCCTGCAGGTTTTCGACCTGTGTGATCGTCCGCCGGCAAAATTCGGGCGTGACGCGTGACAGCCGCTCATCCGTGTTGTAACGCGTCAGCGCCACCGGAACGATGGCCGTCGAAACGATCTTGGGATAATGAGCCGCAAGGTCACGGAGAGTCTGTTCGAGTATCGTTCCGTCATTGATCTCGGGGCAAAGCACTATCTGAGCATGAATTTCGATATCGGCAGCGAGCAGTCTTTCGAGTTTTTGTGAAATATCCGCTCGAGCTTCGTCAACTCCCAGAAGGTAGGCCCGCGTCTTGAGGTCGGTCGCATGGACCGAAACATATTGGGGCGAGAGCCGCTGCTCAATTATCCGCTTCATCTCGTCCTCGGTAATGGACGAAAGTGTAGTGTAGTTGCCGTATAAAAACGAGAGTCTGATGTCCTCGTCCCGGACGAAAAGTGATGGGCGGGCATCGTCCGGATTACCCTTGCAAAAACAAAAGAGGCACTCGTTGGCACATTGCCTGGGCACGATCTGTTCGAACATCAAACCGAGATCTTCTGATTCGTCACGGTCAAACTCGATCTCGTGCGTCTCGCCGTTTGCCTTTTTGACCTGAAAAACAAGTTCGGTTTCGCCTGCTGTCTGAAATCTAAAATCGAGATAATCACGCACGGGGCGGCCGTTGACCTTTACGATCCGATCGTTAGGCTCAAGTTCCAGTTCCTCACCAAGACTTCCACGGGCGACTTCGGTAATGATCACGCCCGGACGGCGAAGCTGGGTAACGGCTGGCGTAACGGCAAACTCGTACATAGTAAAGCGATGCCCACGAAAAACACGAAATTCACGAAAGCATGAACCGTTTTCGTGCCTTTCGTGTTTTTCGTGGGCTATGTCTTAGATCGCGGCCGCCTTCAAGTCGATCAGCGTATCGAGCGGAGTATATTCCCGGTCTTGCGAGGTCGCAACGGCCTCGTAGGTCAACTTTCCGGCATACGTATTAACGCCTTCGGCGAGACCGGCATCGTCCTTGATCGCCTGCTCAAATCCCTTGTTAGCGAGAGCGAGGGCATACGGCAAGGTCGCGTTCGTCAACGCAAATGTCGAAGTCCTAGGCACGGCTCCCGGCATATTGGCAACGCAATAGTGCAGAACTCCCTCTTCATAATACGTCGGATTCGAATGCGTCGTCGCATGCGTCGTCTCGAAGCATCCGCCCTGATCAACGGCCACATCGACCAGCACTGATCCCTGCGGCAACAAATGAAGCATGTCACGGGTAACAAGCTTCGGAGCGGCCGCACCGACCACCAAAACCGCGCCGATCACAAGATCGGCATGCGAGATCGCCTCTTCTATCTGGTAGCGTGACGATGCAAGCGTCTGTACTTTGGAAAGAAATATATCGTCGAGCTGACGCAAACGGTCCAGGTCGCGGTCGATGATCGTGACCTTCGCACCCAATCCGACCGCCATCTTTGCGGCCTCCGTGCCGACGATACCGCCGCCTATGATCACAACATTCGCGGCCGGAACTCCGGGAACACCGCCGAGCAGGATGCCCTTGCCGCCGTTCATCTTTTCTAGATAGGTCGCACCCACCTGTACGGACATTCGCCCGGCAACCTCTGACATCGGGATCAGCAGCGGTAAACGGCGCCCGCTCGTTATGGTCTCGTAAGCAACGCCGGTGACCTTCCGCTCGAGCATCTGCTTCGTCAGTTCGAATTCCGGGGCTAGATGCAAATAGGTGAAAAGCACCTGATTTTCACGCATCCGCGGATATTCCGGTGCGACCGGCTCTTTAACCTTGACGATCATATCGCCCGCCGCCCAAACGTCGTCCGCGGTGTCGAGCAACTGGCCGCCCGCCTTTACATACTGCTCGTCTTTAAATCCTGAGCCTTCTCCGGCAGATCTCTGTACAAACACCGTATGCCCTGCGTGTGTAAGTGCTTGAACGCCGGCAGGCGTCAGCCCCACTCGGTATTCATTGTCTTTAATTTCTTTCGGTAAGCCGATCTTCATAATGTGCTCCTAATCGTTGGTTATACTGAAATATAGCGAATGGATAATTATAAGCGGTTAAGTAGATTTACGAAAGCGGCGACTAAAGTTGAATCAGTTCGAACTGACGCGAATATTCATTGCGGTAATATTGCGGTGACCATAAATGTCTTTGTGAAAACGATGAGAACGCTCGTTGACAACGAAAGCGATCTTGGCCGTAAGTACAATTCACTTTTAGCGGTTCGTTTTGCCTTCGAATACGATTCGACGCCAAACCACGAAAGTTCCCGTGAAGCTCTTCAAATATTATCGCGATCGTTCATTTCCGTTGCTGACGTCCCGATCAAGAGACCCTTTCGGGCAGCGGCCTGGCACCGAGGTTGAGATCCGCGAATTCTGCTCCACCAACTGCAAGTTTACGTTTCCCATGTTCTCATCGGTCGGCCTTCTCCGAAACAGTCTTACGCTCTTCGTCAGCCTGATCGATGGTTTGCCCGAGACCTAGGTCAACAACGGCGAAGACAAAATAGAGAGTATTCCCAACTTCGGCCACTCACGACAAGATCCAACCGACGTGCTTTGGAACTTTGAGAAGCTTTCGGTCGGCATAAAGTGCCGGGTCATCCCGCAATTCGCCCCTAAGTAGCACCTGACGATGAACGCATGCTTGCGAGCATCGAAGCCGATCTCGTGATTTGGTGCTTGATCAAAGCACGAATGAACACAATGGTCTGAGACGTTCGGATGTCTCGAACCTTTCTTTTTGTGTCGAATTTGGGTTTATAGCCCGCTGACCCGAACTCGCATTATTTCATTTGCTGCGTAATCCGTTTTCGAATTGAGCCAAGTTGATCCGTCAGGGCTGATTGCGTTCGCAAAGCCCGCAGAACCGCTGTTTGTCATCAATCTTGCGGTCGTACCGGTCGCTAGGTCAAAATACTCGTAAAAGGGTTCGGGCTTTCTCTCGCGGTCGATGATATAAAAGCCCTTTCTCGAAGGCTCAAGATCAGCCCTTGCTACGCCCCGGAAATGCGAATCATCGAGTATCAATTCCGTACTGCCGGTAGCAAGGTCCATTTTCCAGACGCCGCCTTCGTTGAATTTCACAAAGTAAAGTGAACGGCCGTCTTGTGACTCAACACCGGCATTTGCACTTTCAACCACAAGTATCGACTCGCCTGACTCGATAGACACTTTCCATAGCTGCGTATCTTCACCTTCGATCTTGGCGTAGTAGATCCACTTACCGTCTTGCGACCATGAGCGTACAAATTGTTTGCCGCCGTTCGTGAGCTTCTTTGTTGAACCTGTGGCGGTATTTATATGGTAGATGTCCATGTTCGGACCTACCGAGGCGTGGAAAGATACCATCGTATCGTCGGGTGACCATTCGCCGGGCACAATGACCGGTCCTTTCAATTCGCTAAGCCTTCGTTCGTTCGATCCATCGGAGTTAACGACCCAGATCTCATCAGTTCCCGATCTATCAGAAACAAAGGCAATTCGTCCGCCATCTGATGAAAATGCAGGATAATCATCGACGCGCGGCCCTGCGATGAGCCTTTTGCTTTCTATCAAACTTTGCCGATCCTCGCTCAGTTTCGATTGCCAGATATTGACGTCTTTGTTTCGGTTAAGTGCGTAGATAGAATTTCTTGTCTCGTCGATCGCGACAGAAGCGACCTGCGTGCCGAGGTTCGCGATCGGGACGGGTGGGGAATCACCGTTTGGCGAAACTGCATACAATTCGGTCATGGCACCGTGCTTTGTCGAATAAACGATCTGGTCGCCGGAGTTTGACCAAAGGATACTCTGGATCGGAGTCGTTTCAGTCACGATCTCATTCTCATCGTTGCCGGACGTCGAGATAGCGACGATCTTTGAATTCGCAGTTTCGTCACGCCGAAATGCCAGTGTTTGTGAATCGGCCGAAAATGACGGGGCGAAATCACCAAACGAATTTAGCGGTGCTCTGGTCAGAACCCGTGTCTTCCCACTTTCAGCGTCGATGAGGTTGATGCCGCGCAGCTTTGTTGAAGTATCAGGTGCATCGACCACAGCAAGGAGTCGCCCGTCCGGTGACCACGTGAGATTCTGGGCCAGATCGCTATTCAGGTCACACAACTTGCGCTCAACTCCACCAAGTGCCGCGATATAGAAAACTGACGAACTGCCTTTTGATCTTCGGATAAAGGCGATCGTTTTCCCATCAGGCGACCAAGTAGGGGAACCATCGCTCTCGCCCGTAGTCAATTGCAGGGGTTCGCCCGAGCCGATCATCTGGACAAAGACATTTGTTGTGTTCGGTTTGTCCTTGTTCCACGCAAAAGTGATCATCTTTCCGTCATCGGAAATGTCGTAACTGTAAATATTCCCGGGTACGCTTAGGATCACCTCGGAATCGTTTGATCGAACCACGATCGAACGCCCCATCAGCCACCAAGCACCCGCGGCGACAGAAACGAGCAAAAAAGCAATTAGGGCTCCGGTCGCGATCGCCTTTGTTGGCAGCCTTGTAGTCCTCGCCTCGGTCTCTTCGAATTCGATCAATGTTCTGCGCTCTTCAACAACAACTACATCGGCAACGGCCTGTTCGATCGGTGCTCGAAAGCGATACCCTCTTCGCGGTACCGTCTCGATCAAATTTTCGCCATCTAGAGCTTTACGCAGAGCCGCGATGTGGTGCGTCAGATTCGATTCCTCGACAAACGTGTCGGGCCATACGAGGTCCATTAACTCGTCCTTTGACAGCAGCCTACCTGGATTCTTGAGAAAAACGGCTAGCAATTCGCATGTCCTTGGGGGCAGCTGGACGATTGTCTCACCGCTCAACAAGATCTTCATTGCAGGATCGAACGAATATCGGCCAAACAAAATCGGCCTTTCGTCATTTGCAAGTAGTTCTGGGACGTATTCGGAACTCATTCGCAACAAATTCGCAAATTCTACAGGACTATTTTCGAGTGCCCAGATTATAACAAATTCACGCCCGTTTGAAGAAGAAAATGCTATCCAAACGCCGAGTCACGATCATTGAAGAAACGAAGACCACCGTCATTAGGCGTTTCGCTCGCGGAACCACACCGTGTCCTCTATGCGGACATTGGCCGAATAATATACCCACCGCGAGCGGGGCTTCAAGTGTGGGAACCGAACCGATCCAGGACGATGTGGCGGCACCGGCATTGGACACGAATGCGTTGGACACTATCCATACGGAGTTAAAGGCGGGCGAATAGCCTATCAGAAGATGAATTAAGGAGAATTGAATGAAATATTTGGTAACGATCATTATTGCTCTGAGCGTCGCAACTGGCGTCTCATATGGACAAAACCGGAAGGACAAGATCCCGTGCAACGCAATACAAGGAAAGACCTACATCTCCTGGGTAGCAGGAAAATTTGATGCCAATCCCGACGCAGCGGGAGCTTCACGGCTTTCCTTCAATAGCCAAGGAAGCGGGACTTCGAGGTCATTTCTCGGCATTAAACCGACAGACACTTCCGGAACGCAGCAGATGCTCAAGGCCACTTGCACCCAGCAGACCAAAGGGTCTTATCTCCAGTTTTCGTTCAATGGCACCGATGCAGGCGGTGCGTTTATTACATCCTACGACGAAGGGGCAAAGGTCTGGGTCGAGGCCGCAACCCCCGGCAGGCCAATGAAAGGCTGGATGCTTCTTCTGCCTCCCAACCCGCCGTCTGGCGATAACATTATCAAATAGCTCATTGAAAGGAGAGGAAGAATATGAAGAAAGGAATATGCGTATTTATTTTGGCGGCGATCGTCGGCGTTGCTCAAGCCAATGCTCAGGGCGGTTCAATAAATCAGCAGATAGCGAGGGAAAATTTCCTGAAATCGCTCCCTAATTTCCAAACAGCTGCGAAGTTGATGTTTGGCCGCGAAAAAACAGAGGGGCAGCTTAGTCAGTACTTTAACGGACTTTTTGCCATTAAGTACGGAATGAAGAAGGTGATCGATCTGGGCGAAGCCAACCCGTTTCTCAAGGAATACGTCGCGAAGCCCGACAAAGCCGATCTCCGACGCGAGGTGATCGAAAACTTTATCTGGGATGCACGCGGCCGCAAGCCCGACAAAGCCGAATACGAAGCCTACGACGTCGTCCTGAAGATGCAAAAGACCAATTACGCTCAGGAACTGCTGAACCAGAGCAAGTATCTAAAAGAAATACAGTCGGAGAAGAATCAAATGACCAATCGGGCATATCAGGCCGCATATTGCCGCGATGCCTCGGCCGCGGAACTTGCCGGCTCCGACGAAAGCCTTTACGTCAACAAGATCGACGAACTCCGTGGCAGGCTGTACAGTCCGAGCCAGGCCCTTAACCTGCGCAACATGATAGAGACATGGTGGAGAAAACGCTTCGGTACTCGCATGTCGACCGCTAATCTGCAATCGGCGCTCGACGCATTTACACCCGTCAAGTCATTGTGCACCGAGTTCAACAAGCGTTGGGATGCAACGGAGATCAAGTAACTGCTTAGGAGAAACATAATGAAAATCACGATCATTTTGATACTCACTCTCACTTTTGCCGTGAGCAATGTCTTTTCGCAGCGGACCGGCGGCGAACAACGACAGGTGTCGGAACCAAGAATTTTCTTTAAGAAAAACAATCAGGAGATCACGGAGCGTTCTGGGACAAAGGCGACTAGAAAAATGTTTGACCCGAATGACAAAGCCAAGTTCATCGATCTCACGGTCGAGAACATTGGTAATACACAAGGTCTGGTCGTCATCAGCGAATCGCTCGATGAGAAATACAACAACTGGAAGGTTGTCATCCAGAACAAAGGCGTTACCAAGAGCATAAATTCTCTCTATGCGATCGTCGTGACGCGCCATGTCTCGCCGAAAATTCCGGGCCCGCTTTCAACCACTATGTCGGAGGTCGTCTATTCGGACCAAAAGATACTGCCGAAACTCGACCCGGGCGAACAGATGACAACCTGGTTCAGCCTCGACAAGAGTCCTCTACCAAAAAAGAATGGCTCGGGCGCGTGGTCAAACCTGATGCCAAACCTCGGCCCGACCAACGTCTGGTACACCATGAACACATACTTCGTCACCGAGCCGATCATCGCGAAGTGACGACAAGGGCCGGAAAACCGTAAGGCTTTCTGATGTCGTTTTGAAAGGAGAGTTACTGTGAGAAACTTCATTTTCTTGATGGTCGGCACCTGCTTACTTGTGACTACAATGTCCGCGCAGATAAAACGCGACGAGGGATTGAGTGTATCTGAGCGAAGGGCCCCGCCGACCGTGCAGTCGTCATTGCTGAAAACAAGAGAGCTGATCCGCAATAAAAATCTGGGTTTTCGCGTCGGTGTGACAGGCGTCGCCGGACGGGAAATGAAAACTCTCGCCGGCACGATCACGCCACCAAACTTAAGCCGCTTGGCCGCCGAACAGAACAAAGAGGCCGCTAAGGTCTTCAACATTTCGCCGGATAAATTGCTTACGGTGGACGTTAACAGTCTTCCGATTCTGCAAGGCACAGTTCAGCAGATCATGGTTGATCCGTTCGGTAAAGTTACTACAAAAACGGTCGAGAAAAAATCTGTCGAAAAGAAGCCTCCGGCAGGCGTAAACGAAAAGAGTGCTTCATTTGATTGGCGGGCGTATGGCCTGGTGCTGCCTATCAGAAGCCAGAAATGCGGCAGCTGTTGGGCCTTCGCGGCGCAGGGATTGTATGAACTTGGGTATATGCGAAGTTTGGGCTATAGCGCTTTTAACACCTCCGAACAGTTTCTCATCTCGAACGGCAAGGCCGGAGATTGTTCAGGTGGTCACTTTAATCCGGCCATAAGGTTCCTCCATTCATTCGGCGCGATGGGAGAAGATACCTACCCGGACACTGGGACGAATGGCACTCCTGTCTCCGATCTAGCCGCCCTCAAACCGCTGCACAAGCCGGTTCTAACGTTCGGTTGGCCAGATCCCGGCACGGACATCCCTTCCGTAGAAAAGATGAAAAAGGCTCTCGTCCTGTATGGCCCGGTCGCCGTTTCGATGACTTCGACTGAGTCTTTCAAGCTCTATACGGAAGGCGTTTTTGACGAGAACTCGAACGACCCAACCAATCACGCCGTGATCATCATGGGCTGGGACGATTCTAAACAAGCATGGATAGTTCGTAATTCCTGGGGAACTGATTGGGGCACAACCGCCGGTTTCGGCTCCGAGCGAGGCTACGCCTATGTGAAGTATTTCAGCAATTCGATCGGCTCCCGAGCCATGTGGCTGGTCGTTAAGTAAATTTCGAAGGACGGCGAACTAGTTTGCTTCGAACTCGTTCGGGCCGTCCTTCGAAATTAGCACATCGATTTAAATATCTACTTGATCGATCTGGGCTTTTTGCAGTTTGCCGCTGTAATCGACATAGAGCGATTTCCATTCGCTGAAGATGTCGAGCACCGGTGTACCGGCCTCTCCGCACCAAAATCGGCAGCCATCGGGCCTAGATCGGGGTTTAGTTTCCAATAACACGGTCGCCTATGCTATGGCGTCGCGGACAGCATGTAGAAGGCTCTATCGCCTATTTTAATTTGGGATGAGCGGATACCCAAGGATCCGGTTCGCTGAGTTAATACAGGTGATCGCGGCGCTGCGGTGTTTGGTCGTTATGTCCCGGATGCTTCCAAGAGAGCCACGAAACGACGGCGGTATAGCGAGGCCGGATAACGTGCGGTCATATCTTTCCAAACTCTGTACATTGCCCCAGTACGACGTACACGCCGTATGCATGGCCTGCGCGCTGGTTCGGCGTTCGGCTTCGGTCGACGAATCCCTGAGGTTGCGGAGCGCCGTCTCGGCCCAGTTGGCATCTCTCGGAATGGATTCTAACAGCCTTGTAAGTTCTACACCGTTGTCTCGCCATGCAACCAGGAATCGGCGAAACTTCTCATCCGTTGTATAGCCGGGCGTCGCTCCAAACTTATCGTAGGTCAAGCGTATAGTTTCCTTCGCCATTGCGCTGTTTGAATCTGCGGCGAGTACCGACTGCGCCTTATCGAACAAATTAATAAATGAATCGACCATGTCCCAGTGCCCGGCTGACGAGCCTTTTAGCTGGCGAGCCTGTGCAAGTAGATCATCCGCAAACATGCCTTTGGCCTTTTGCACCTCATCCTCAAACTGCGGGTTTCGCGAAATAGACGCGGCCTTCGCAACGACAGCGTTGTACGGCTCCATGATCATTGCGATTCGCCACTGCTGCTTGTACCAATCGGCAGCCAAGCCCCGCAGCCTGACAACCTCGTCATACGCATTTTGATATTCTCCTAGCTGCAAATAGCACGTCGAAGCGTATATCGACTCCAGATCTTGTTTGTAATCGGCAAACGCCCGAGCACGCTTGACGTCTTCAATACATGAGCGTGCGGCCGCCGCGGAGTTGTCTCGCTCGGCAATCTTCATGTAGATCCACGCCCGGTCTTTCACGAGCAGGTACGTTTTCGGCTCTCGAATGAAATCGTCGATCCACCGCGATTGTATCGACAGCGCCTCATCAAACTTTTTCGCGCCCGTGAGGTCGCTCCGGGTCGTAAAATACGCCCTCTCCCGACGTTCGAGATCGGGCGTACCGTCATCCTTCACCGCGTTCATATCATTCGTGATCTTACTTGCCCTCTGATCCGCGAGAGCGGTCGCTTTCTCCGTCTTCCCCGCATCCTTGTACGCCGCAACGGCCTTGCCGGTGTAATAGTTGTACAAGCTCGGATCGTTAGACGCTCGGGCAAGGTAATATTCTCCGAAGGCCTCATTGACCGCTCGACGCTCGGGCGTGCCGTCCTGCGATAAAACCTTGGCGACGTAGGTTAGGGCATAGTCGGCTGCGGCCAAGTCATTTCTGCCTAAAAACGACTTCGCGGCATGGATAGCAACCATCGTCAGAGCATTGTATTCCGCTACGATCTCTGAATCATTTCTGAATGGATTCGGACTAGCTGCTTCTTTTTTTGCGATGGTGTAGGCCTCATCCGTTCGGCCAAGAGCGTCGAGGATCTCGGCCCTGAAACCGTTTGAACAATTTAATATCGACCAGGTATTCCCGTTTACATACGACAGAACCTTGTCGAGTTCCTTTGCTCGCTTCTCTGGCGAGGTCTCGCCCTTTGCCCTGGCCAACTCTTTCGCAACTTTTGGACAATACTCATCCCGCGACTGGCCGGCTGCGCTGCTCGTGAGCAAGGTGACAGATGCCAGAAATATCAGGAAATAGAGGTATTGTTTTGTCATACTTGTATCTGCCAATGAGTCTCCTTTGAAGAGCGAACGCATATCGCTCGAATCAACCATCTAGCTCAGAGGTCGAACTTGGGTGGGATCTGAGCTGACCCCGACCACAAACTAAATATTCACTTAAGGAAATGTCAAGATGGCAATTCTCCCAACAAAAAGGGTGTTGCGAATGCACCCTTTTAATAAAGGCTATCCTGACATCGTGATTAGATCTCAACCGCATCGATCTGTGCTTTCTGCAGTTTGCCGCTGTAATCGACATAGAGCGACTTCCACTCGGTAAAGATATCCAACACCTGCGTGCCTGCTTCACGGTGGCCGTTGCCAGTTCCTTTGGTTCCGCCGAACGGCAGGTGGACTTCAGCTCCGATGGTTGCCGAGTTTACGTAGCAAATGCCGGTGTAAAGCTCCTGCATTGCGTAGAAAGCCTGATTCACGTCCTGCGTGTAGATCGCTGACGAGAGGCCGTAGGCGACGCCGTTGACGATCTCGATCGCCTCATCAAGGGTCGAGAACGGGATCACACTCGTGACCGGGCCGAAGATCTCTTCCTGCCCGATGCGCATCCCCGGCTTGACGTCCGTAAAGACCGTCGGCTCAATGAAATAGCCGTTCTTATAGTCACCTTTTGTCAGGCGATTTCCGCCGCAGGCCAACGTAGCTTTATCGTGGATCTTGCCGATCTCGATGTAACCGTGGATCTTTTCCATCGCACGCTCATTGATAACGGGCCCGACTTCGTTCCTCGGGTCGAGGCCGTTACCAACGCGGAGTTTTTTTACCCTCTCGACGAGATTTTCGCAGAATTTCTTGTAGATCTTCTTATGCACGACCAACCGTGAAGAGGCCGTACATCGCTGGCCGCTGGTACCGAAGGCTCCCCAAAGAGAACCATCTACTGCGTTGTCAATGTCGGCGTCGTCCATCACGATGATCGCGTTTTTGCCACCCATTTCAAGACTAACGATCTTGTTATCTCGGGCGCATGCCTCGGCAATTCTTCGACCGGTCGCCGTCGATCCGGTGAATGAGATCAGCCTCACATCTTTGTGATCGACAAGAGCCGCTCCGGCCTCGCCAAATCCGTTGACTACATTTACTACTCCCTTGGGTATCCCTGCCTCTTCGCACGACTTGATCAGGTTTATGGTCGACAGCGGCACATCTTCACCAGATTTGATAACTACCGTATTGCCACAAACCAAGGCCGGGATCAGCTTCCAAGACGGGATCGCCATCGGGAAATTAAATGGAGTGATCAATCCGCATAAGCCCACCGGTTGCCGAACGCACATTGCAAATTTGTTGGGCATTTCGGCCGGAGTCGTAAATCCGTGCAAACGGCGACCCTCGCCGGCGGTGTAATACGTACAGTCGATCGCTTCCTGCACGTCACCTCCTGCTTCCTTGAGCACTTTGCCCATTTCGCGGGTCATTTGTTGGGTGAACGTATTCTTGTTCTTGCGGAGGATCTCACCAAGGGTAAACAGGATCTCGGCCCGTTTCGGTGCCGGCGTACGACGCCATCTGGCCGCAGCGGCCTTGGCCGCCGCAACGGCCGCATTGACATCGTCCTCATTTGACGCCGGAAATCGTCCGACGATATCGGTCGTGTCTGCCGGATTTACATTATCAAACCATTCGCCCGAGGATGATTTGACCCACTCGCCGCCGATGTAATTGTAATATTTCTTGACCGTCTTTTTGGTCGTTTCTTGTTTTGTATTTGCCATAAAATTTGGGACTTAAGGTCCTAACGTACCGTAAATTGAACTATCTTGAACTGCGGTGCCCTTGATCGCGGGTCATACGAGATCACGTGCAGCACGACCGGATCACCGGCCTTTAATCTAGCTACGATCTCTCCAAAACTTTTGGTGTCGGTCACACTAACGCGGTTGATGCGTTGGATCAGATCACCTTCGCCCAGTACCGGTTCGCCGATCGTGGTCCTTATATCGGCGATATAACTCGCAGGGTTGACCTCTTTTACGAGCAAACCCTTTTGCCCTTCGAGTTTATAGGTTGCGGCGAGCGTCGGCGTTAGGTCTGCCAGCGTCAGCCCGAACGGTTTTTCGGGCGGCTTCACGCCATCGATCGGCAGTTTGCGCCCGCCTTCGTCATCAGCGGTCGTACGAGCTACCGTCGGTCGTTCTGCCAGTCTTATCGTGATCGTCTTGCGTTCGATGCCGCTGCCGGCTTCGCGAATATACACCAGATCGATCGCCGAATCCGGTGCCGTCGACGCAACTTTGGCGATCAGATCCTGGGCACCCTCCACCTTTTGCTTATTGAACTCAACGATCACGTCACCAACTTGCAGCCCGGCAAGTGCCGCCGCACTCTGCTTGTCACGAAGATCCGTGATGATCGCTCCGCGAGTATCACCCAGACCATAAATCTTTGCAAACTCAGCTTTTACCGAATCAAGCAAAACCCCGAGGTAGCCCCGCTTGACCTTTCCGAACTTCAAGATCTGACCGTAAACTCTTTCCGTTTCATCGGCGGGCAACGCAAAGCCAACGCCATTCGAATCGCCGTTTGTTGTTGCGATCTGCGAATTGACCCCGATAACTTCACCGTCCAGGTTGACGAGCGGCCCGCCTGAATTGCCCCGGTTAATGGCGGCATCGGTCTGAATGAATTTTTGAAAGGCCGTCGTCCCCGGCGTCTCACGCTTTTTCTGTGAGATGATGCCGGCCGTCACGCTTTTGGCAAGTCCAAATGGCGAGCCGATCGCGAGTACCCAATCGCCGACCTCCGCCTTGTCCGGATCACCGAATACGAGAGCCGGAAGGTCTCGTCCTGCTTCGATCTTTAATACTGCAATGTCCGTTTCCTCGTCAGCGCCAACGATCTTAGCGACAAACTCCTCGCCCGACTCCAGCTTGACCGTGATCCGCGAGGCGTTCTCTATGACGTGAGCGTTCGTGACGATGTAACCCGACTTATCCACAATAAAGCCGCTGCCAACCGAAAAGGACGGCCGGCGGGTCTGCTGACGGCGGAAGAAATCGAGAATATCCTCCGAGTCGCCGGGCGTCGTGTTGCCTGAGGCGACCGTGGTCGGCAGTTTACCCTTCGTTTCGATGCTCACGACCGATGGCTCAACTTTTTTGGCGATCGACGCAAATGATCTCGCGAGCAAATCACGGTTTGCTCCTGACTGAGCAAGAGCACTTGCCGCGCCGGAGCAAACCAATAACGCTACGATCGCGATCATCGAAGCGGTCAGAATGGATCGTTTAATTTTGTACATTGCAATTTCTCCTAAAAAACAAGATCTACGCAATTTACTCTTCGGGAGATTATACCAAATGGGCCAGCCATTTTCCCGAAAGGTCAGATCATGGCCGCAGCAACAGCTTTAACGCTCCTTTTTGCGACGCTTTGCTCATCGCCTCTACGCCATCGCTCAGGCGCATTTCACGATCGATCAAACGGGTGACATCTATCCGTCCGGACGCCAGGAGTTCCACCGCAGGAGCGAAGCGGCCGCATCTCGAACCAACGACCGTTATTTCCTCAACAACCACCCGCGACGCGTTCCAGGTTGGCGTTCCGTGAAATGTCGATTTCAGGACGATCGTGCCTCGAGGTCTGACCAGCTCAAGTGCCGTTTCGAATCCACTCTCTGAACCGCTTGCCTCCACCACGACATCGAAACGGTTGATGTGAGAACGGTCAATGTCGTTGAGCAGCATTGTCTCGACGTCGGCCGATGCTGCAATATCGAGTTTCGATCGATGCTTCCCAATATTCAACACACTATCGCAAACGAGCCCCAGGCTCATTGCACATAACAGCCCGAGTTTCCCGTCGCCGATCACCGCGACCTTTGTGTCCGGTTCAATATCGACCATTTCACCGATTCCCCACGCTGCCGCCAGCGGTTCGGCAAATACTGCTTGTTCGTCCGGTACGATGTCCGGCACCTCTATAAGGTTCGCCGTGGGCAATGTCAGATATTCGGCATGAGCTCCGTCGCGGCCGGTAATGCCCAGCACGGTTCGTGCCGGGCAATGACGCGGGTCGCCGGCAAGGCATTTTTCGCACGTGCCGCATCCGGCATTTATCTCTCCGACCACACGTTTGCCGATCAGTTCGGGCCTGTCAAAGGCACTTTCGACGACCCCGACAAACTCATGCCCGATAGTTCCCTCAAATCCCGCGTATCCGCGAACGATCTCGATGTCGGTATTGCAGATGCCCGACCTGGTCACACGCACAAGTGCCTCGCCCCCCGCGAAAGGCGGCGGAATATCGTCGAGACTCAATCGGCCTCCGGCAAATCTAAGTGCTTTCATCCTTTTTTGTTATCTTGTGTAGTAGACCTTCAGGTCACGTTCTGACGTGATAAGCCACCGGCCATTGATCTTCCTCAGCGTGAGTTGGCTCCGCACCTTACCCGTTGAGATGTCACGACCGTTGAAATTCCATTCCTTGTCGAATACCGCGACAGCGGTTTGTCCGGACGCATTAACGCTGACCGTCATATTCGAAATATTTGTCCGCATAGAATTGTACAGTGTGAACGCCCTTGCCTTATCGGCACGGACTTCGCCAATGCTCGCATTTTTCCGACGGTAATAATCTACCGTATCGGCATAATTGCCCATATATCCACTCAGATCACGCGATTCCAGCATCGATCTCCAGCCGTATATCCGTTGTGCCACCTCGTTCCGCGATTGTTCAAGGTTATCCGTCGTCGTCGGCAAAGGCGGCACTTCGATCGTCGATGTCGGAACCGGCTTTGTCGTACTAGGCAAGGACGAAGCGACCGTCGGCGATGGTGACGCCGTCAACGGGGAATTGTAATTGCTTTCATTGCTGCCCGGCGGAACGTTTTCCGCAATGTTCACGTTCGTATTCGGTTCGGACCGTGCATTTCGGAGAAACATAAACACACCGATACCGACTACGGAAAAAGCGACCAACATGACAACTATCGTCAAGGCGACCGCCATAAAAACCTTCGATCCGCCGCTTTTGGTCTGAGGCGTAGAAAAACGCGTCACCTGGCTTTGTCGGTATTGCTGCGGGTTAGAATCTACGATCGGGATCTGAAACCTGTCGCCGCTGGTGCGGCTTACGATCGACTCGGTTTCGCCGAGCACGACCGTCGGAACGTCGACACCCATGTCAAACACAAGACTCGTTCCATCTTGCAGGCAGTAGATCAGTGTATCGTCAGAATATCGATTCCCACATTTTGGGCAACTTTTCATTGCATTGACGCCGCCTGATTGGGTCCATCATAGACGACCTTTCCTGATTAGTAAATATGATCTGCCGGGGGGGTCGAAAATTTACATTTCGCGATCTGAAACATATACTTGCTTAGACACATAGTCCATTTTTTAACAGACAGTAGTAACCACAATCTATGCAGAGAATTATCTTATTGATCGGCGCACTTAGCATTTTGGCTATCAGTTTCAGTTGCGGCGGAAACGCTGGCGGCCTGACCGGCGGCGGCGAATCGCCTACCGAAGCCTATAAGCGGCTTTTCAAGGCCGTAAAGGCAAAGGATACAGAGGCGATAAAGGCCGAAATGTCTGTGAAATCGATCGAGTTCGCCAAAATGGCGGCCGGACGAAACAATACGCCGGTCGAGAAGGTATTTGAAAACGGCTTTACCGCTACCACGATGAACGCCACGTTGCCGGAGATCCGCGATCAGCGAATTGCCGACAACATGGGCGCCATCGAGGTTTACAACTCAAAGGACAGCCGCTGGGAAGATCTGCCTTTCGTACTCGAAGACGGCAAGTGGAAGCTTGCGGTCGGAGATCTTTTCGCGGGGACCTACAAATCCCCCGGCAAAGGGCGAGATGCGATCGAAAAGGAGGCAGCCAACGCTGCCAACCCGAATATGACCCAAGCACCGATGCCGAACATGTCGTTTAACGCGAACGTCGTGCCGATCGTTCCGAAGCCAGCCTCAAACGTGGTCGCAAATCGCGTCAATCCGGTTCCCAAACCGGCGAATGCGGCAAAATGACAGACGCTTCGGATTTCCGCTCTATCGTAGATATGTACGTGAAACACGGCTGGATACCCCGTCGTGTTTTGCTTTCCGCTGCTCTGCGAAAGGAACTGACCGATAAGATCGCTGAGTATATTCCCGAATCACAGATCGTTGAACGTGAGATCGACGCCGCTTGGTTTTCGAGACCGCCTTCCGAAGGGCCCATTGCATGGGAGATACGCAGCCTGGGCAGCACCCCGTACGCTCTGGTCGAGCACCTGGATGAAATCGATCCGGGGTTCGAAGCGGCCCTTGCAACGGTTGAGAAGCGCTTTGCCGCCGCCGTTGCTGCACGAAGATCGGCTTGACATCGCGCGACTGCGACTGCACACTTAGGAAATTGAAATGACGATCAAAGACCTCAGCGGCAGGGTTGCAAGTGTATGGGAAGGCCTTCGTCCCATCACCCAGAAAATGCTCGTTGGAGCAATGCAGTCCGGCACGGGCACAGCCACTCCCCCAAACTCACGACAAATTTACGATGCTCACGCAGATTGGGAACTTAGCCGTCTGCTTTCTGCACTTGACGAGGAATCGACTGCCGGCGAGATCCGCAAAGATGCTGACAAGTTGAACAAGATCGAGCATCTTGCCGACACCTGCGCACGCGTTCTCGAGGATCAAACCGCCTCGGCCGAGGTGTTTATCCAGCTCGCCGAGCGGGCACTTAGGGAAAACGATTACGACCATCTCGACAAGCTCGCGGACCGCCTGGGTGAAAGATTTGCGGTCAGTGAAATGGCCGAGATAATCCGTCAAACGAGCGTTCCTCA
>JAIBCA010000038.1 GCA_019694345.1 Pyrinomonadaceae bacterium
TCCTGAACTGGACATCGACGCTGAAGAAATAGACATTAGTTTGCCGGGCTTACGGTCGTGCTAAAGCAGATGGCGGAGTGCAGGATAAACACAAATAGATGATGATTTCTGACCGAGAATTGTCGAAGCGATTGGAACGCACCGAGGCTCGTGCGAATGCGGATTTTGTTGATACGCGGGCACGGCTCGATCCGGAATTTGGTGCGGCGTGGAAAGAGGTTGGCGGAGCCTACGCGATGTATGACGGAGCGGAGTCGCCGTTAACGCAGACGTTTGGGCTGGGCATTTTCGAAGATATTACGTCCGAATATCTCGACGAGATCGAGGCGTTTTACCGCGAACGCGACGCCCCGGTATTTCACGAGATCAGCCCGATGATCGATGCTTCGCACATGGAATTGCTCACGTCGCGAGGTTATCGGCCGATAGAACTGACGAGCGTGATGTATCGCGATCTCTCGGTCGGCGTAACAATGCGCGAACGCAATGCCGATCTGCAAACTCGTGTCATTACTCCTGACGAAGTCGCACTGTGGGCACGTACGTCGGCTGACGCGTGGTGTGCCGAGCACGAAGCTCTGGGCGAATTTATGTTCAATTTCGGAGCTATCAGCGCACAGTGTGCGGGCGCGTATCCGTATATCGCCGAGCTTGCGGGTTCGCCGATCGCGACCGGAATGCTTTTTATTTACGACGACATCTGCATGCTCGCCGGTGCCAGCACGATCCTCGAAGGCCGCAACCAAGGTGCCCAAACCGCCCTGCTCGAAGACCGCCTCGCCTTTGCCGCTAGTCGAGGCTGCACCCTAGCCATCATGGGAGCCGCCCCCGGCAGCGGGTCTCAGCGCAACGCCCAAAAAAACCAATTCCAAATAGCCTACACCCGAACGAAATGGCAGTTGTCTATCTAGGTCAATTTTTTCGTTAGCGTGATCACCGGCGGTTCAGCGGCGAGGGGTTCGACGGTGGCGAAGAATGTTTGGAAGAATGGCGTGCCGAAATGTTCGTCGATCGCGGCTTTGCTCTTCCAGGTTTCGTGCCAGATAAATAGCGACGGGTCGTCGATCGCCTGATGGACGTCGTAGTTAATATTGCCGTCCTCGGCCCGCGAATCCTCCACAATGGCCAGCGCCGCCGACTTTGCCGTTTCGACAGAATCTTCTTTCACCTTTAATCTCGCGATCAGCACGATCTCTTCGTTCATTGAAATTCTCCTTGGTTTTGCGAGAGTTTAGCATAGTTTGGGGCAATTCGAGGTATAATCGGCTGTCATCCGACCCAAAGACAATTTATTTGCCGAGACGGTGAAATATGATCGAAACAATCCGACACGAAGACGGCCGCGTCGAACTTAGGGAAGAGGCTCTTCGCGAGATCGAGGGCTCGGCCCTATATAACGAGGACCTCGCCCCCGTTCCGGTGGCGAAACGCAATTGGACGACGTATAACTACGCCGCGTTGTGGATCTCGATGGCGCATTGTATACCGACGTATATGATGGCGTCGGGTCTGATATCGGCCGGGATGAACTGGTGGCAGGCTCTGTTTACGATCCTGCTCGGCAACACGATCGTGCTCGCACCGATCCTGCTCAATTCGCATCCGGGCACTAAGTACGGCATTCCGTTTCCGGTATTCGCACGGGCAGCGTACGGAACCGGCGGGTCAAATCTGCCGGCATTGATGCGGGCACTCGTCGCGTGCGGCTGGTTCGGCATACAGGCCTGGATCGGCGGGCAGGCCCTGCAGACGTTCTTTGCGGCGTTCGTGCCTGGTTGGGCAACGCTCTTCGGCCCGCCGATCGGCGGCCACACGCCGACCGAGTGGCTTTCGTTCTTTCTATTTTGGTTGATGAACATCGCCATTATCTACAAGGGCATGGACCTGCTGCGAATGGTCGAGAACTGGGCGGCGCCGTATGTGCTGGTGATGACCGGCATCCTGCTCGGCTGGATACTCTACCAGGCGGGCGGCATCGGATTTTTGCTTCACGAGCCCGGCAAGTTTCAGACGTTCGGTGAATTTTGGCCGATATTTATCCCGAGTCTCACGGCGATGATCGGGTTCTGGGCGACGCTCTCGCTCAACATGCCGGACTTTACTCGGTTCGGTAAGAGCCAGCGCGAACAGATCGTCGGCCAAACGGTCGCTCTGCCGACGACGATGGTCGCTTTTGCCGCAATGGGCATCCTCATCACCTCGGCGGCCTTGATCGTGTTTCCGCATATGAATCCGGCGGACGCCTGGGATCCGGTCAAGCTCGTCGGCCAATTCTCACAGCCGGCGGTCGTCGCCGTTTCGATGTTCACGGTCGTTGTCGCGACACTTTCGGTGAATATCGCCGCTAACGTCGTCTCGCCTGCAAACGATTTCGCCAACGCCTTTCCCAAGCTCATCTCGTTCCGCACGGGCGGCCTTATCACCGGCATTATCGGAATTCTGATGCAGCCGTGGAAGCTGCTCGCCGACCCGAGCGGTTACATCTTCGGCTGGCTCGTCGGCTATTCGGGCGGGCTCGGGTCGATCGCCGGTGTGCTCATTGCCGACTATTGGATCGTCAGAAAGCGAGAGCTGAATCTTGGCGACCTCTACCGCGGCCGCGGCGAATACGGAGGGTGGAATTGGCGTGCCGTATTTGCCACAGTTTTGGGTTGCTTTTTTGCGTGGATAGGGTTGATAATTCCAAGTCTCAGTGTGCTTTACGACTATGGCTGGTTCGTCGGCTTCGGGGTCGCTTTCCTCGTACATTGGGGTTTAATGGTCGTGTTACCGGCCAGGGAAGTCCCGGCCGCGGATTGACGCAGACGGCGCGGATCGGGAGCTAATTATTAACACCGGACCGAATGGCAGTCGATCGAGGCGACCTTGGTTTCCGATCGCTCGATATAAAGTTTTTATCCGCGTCATCCGCGTTCATCTGCGGCAAAAAAGATCATGAAGTACCAGAGAGTTAGAAATTTTTTCAACGGCGAGTTTGTCGAAAGCGTTTCGACTGGCGATCTCGACGTGATTTCACCGGTCGACGGCCATTTGCTCTCGACCGTCCCGATGTCGACGGCCGACGAGCTTAATGCCGCTGTCGCATCGGCCAAGGCGGCGGCGCCCGCATGGGGCGAGATGCCGATCAAGGAGCGCGTGCAGGTCTTTTTTCGCTACCGCAATCTGCTCGAGCAAAATTCGACCGAACTCACAGACCTGATCACCGAGGAAAACGGCAAAACCTGGGACGAGGCCAAGGCTGAGGTCGATAAGAGTATCGAACTGACCGAATTTGCCTGTTCGATGCCGCAACTCATTTCGAACGAGGTTTTGGAGGTCAGCCGCGGCGTCGAGTGCCGCGTCGAGCACTTTCCGGTCGGGGTGGTGGCGTCTATCGCACCGTTCAATTTTCCGCTGATGGTGCCCAACTGGTCCATGCCGAACGCTCTCGTGCTCGGCAACACGATGGTAATGAAACCGTCCGAGCTCGTGCCGCTTTCCGTTTTGCGGATGGCCGAGCTTCTCAAAGAGGCCGGTTTGCCCGACGGCGTTTTCAACATCATCAACGGCGGCCGCGAGATCGTCGAGGGCATCTGCGCCCATCCCGACATCGAGGCGGTCAGCTTTGTCGGCTCGACCAAGGTCGCAAAACTCGTTTATCAGCAATCGACCCACAACCTGAAACGCTGCGTGGCTCTCGGCGGTGCCAAAAATCACCTCTTCGTGCTGCCCGACGCCAACCCGTCGATGACCGCGACGAACGTCACCGCGTCGATGTCCGGCTGTGCCGGCCAGCGTTGTATGGCCGCGTCCGCGATGCTGGCCGTAGGCAACGTGGACCCGATCATCGAGCAGATCTGTGACGAAGCACGCAAGATCATCCCAGGCAAGAATCTGGGTGCCGTCATTTCGCGTGCGGCAAAGGAACGCATCGAGGGCTACATCACGCAGGCCGAGCGCGACGGGGCGAAGATACTCGTTGACGGCCGCGGTGCCGTGGTCGAGGGCAAGGAGGGCGGCACGTATGTCGGCCCGACCGTCATCGACCTTGTCACGCCCGATATGTCCGTCGCGACCGAGGAGATCTTTGGCCCGGTGATCTCGATAATGCGGACCGGCACGCTCGACGAGGCGTTGAAGATCGAAAATGCCAATCCGTACGGTAATGCGGCCGCGGTATTTACACAGAGCGGCGGACTCGCCCGCTACGTTATGGAGCACGCCAGTGCCGGCATGATCGGCGTCAACATCGGCGTCCCCGTGCCGCGTGAACCCTTTTCGTTCGGCGGCTGGAACGACTCGCGTTTTGGGGCGAACGACATCACGGGCAAAAGCTCGATCGAATTTTGGACCAAACTAAAGAAGACGACAACCAAGTGGAACCCCGAGGCGGGTATCAATTGGATGAGCTAAGGGAACATTAATGAAACTAAAGATCAAATTGCTGATAATTGTCCTCACTGTCGGTGTGATCGCCGCGTTCGCGATCCGCCTGCCGTCGGCCACCGCCCAGACGCAGACGGTCACCGCAGGGCAGAAATTCAAGAACATCAAGGTCCTCAACGACATGCCAGCTGACCAGATGGGCCAGGTGATGAACATCATGTCAGCCAGCCTCGGCGTTGACTGTAAGATGTGCCATGTCTCAAACGACAAGGACTTTGAAAAGGACGGCATCGACCACAAGGACATCGCCCGCAAGATGATCAAGATGACTTGGGAACTGAACAAAACGTACTTTGAGGGCAAGCCGGAGGTGTCGTGCAACACCTGTCATAATGGGCACGAACGCCCGGTCGCACTGCCGAGCCTTTTGCCGCCGCCTCCGCCGGTCGAACGGCCGAAGCAGCCCGCGGTGAAGCCGACGGTCGATGAGATACTCGCCAAATATGAGACCGCGCTCGGCGGAAAGGACTCCCTCGCCAAGGTCAAATCCCGCCATATCAAGGCTAACCGCGTCGAACCCGACGGCAAGACCGTCGAGCCCGAAGAGATCTGGCTCAAAGGCGGCAAATACCGCTCCGAGACGAAATATGCCGACTATGTCGTTACCGAATTGTATGACGGCAAGGACGCATTGAAACTCGGCAACACTGAGGCGATCGAGCTTAAGGCGTTCGAGGCCGAGCAGATGAAACGCGACGCGCAGATATTTGCCAACCCCGATCTCAAGTCGGTCTATGCCAAGCTCGATTTTCGTTTCCTTAACCGCATCGACGGCCGCGAGGTCTATATGGTTACCGCGACAACCGCCGATAATCGGCGTGAGCAACTTGTTTTTGATGTTCTTACCGGACAGCTTGTGCGGCGTGTCGCCTCGGCAATGACCGTCATCGGGCAGTTCCAGTATCAGGTAGATTACAGCGACTATAAGGACCTCGGCGGGGTCAAGCTGCCGGCTTCGACGCGGTTTGCGATGCCGGGTATCACCTGGACGCGAAAGATAACCGAGGTCAAGATCAACACCGTCGATGACGCGAAATTTACGGCACCCAAGTAATAGTTCGGAGGAAAAGCAATGTCAAGAATCATTAAAGCCGGCCTGATACAGGCCCATAACGTCGCCCCGGCCGATGCTCCGATCGAGCAGATCAAAAAAGCGAACATCGATCATCAGATGAAGTTCGTTGAGGAAGCTGCCCGCCAGGGCGTGCGGATGCTCTGCTTTCAGGAGATCTTTACGACGCCGTATTTCTGCGCCGAACAGACCACGCGCTGGTACGAGGCCGTCGAACGTGTACCCGACGGCCCGACCGTGAAACTGATGCAGGACGTCGCAAAACAGTTTGGCATGGTCATCGTCGTGCCGATCTACGAGGAAGAGATCTCCGGGATCTATTACAACACCGCGGCCGTCATCGACGCTGACGGCAAATACCTCGGCAAATACCGTAAAACGCACATTCCCCATGTTGCGCCCGGATTTTGGGAGAAATTCTACTTTCGTCCGGGCAATCTCGGGTATCCGTGCTTTGACACCGCGTTTGCACGCATCGGCGTCTATATTTGCTACGACCGCCATTTTCCCGAAGGCGCCAGATGCCTGGGCCTCAACGGTGCCGAGATCATTTTCAATCCTTCGGCGACAGTTGCCGGTCTGAGCGAATACCTCTGGAAACTCGAACAGCCGGCCCATGCGGTCGCCAACGGCTATTTTGTCGGAGCCATTAATCGTGTCGGTACCGAGGCTCCGTGGAATATCGGCGAATTTTACGGCCAGAGCTATTTTTGCGATCCGCGCGGCCAGATGCTGGCCGTCGGCACGCGCGACCAGGACGAACTCGTCGTTGCCGACCTCGATATGGACAAGATCCGCGAGGTGCGTAACACTTGGCAGTTCTTCCGCGATCGCCGCCCCGACCTGTACGGGCCGATAGTGGCTGATTAAGTTTTTTGCCACAGAGGACACCGAGATTTGGAGAAATATTTCTCGGTGTTCTCTGTGAACTCTGTGGCTAACGTTTTATGGCAAATGACTACTGCACACCGCTCGATATTACTCAGATCGAGCATAATTTTGCTGAACTTGATCCGGCGATGTCGCCTGCCGAGGCTGCGGTCGAGGCGAGCCGTTGTCTCTATTGCTACGACGCGCCCTGTACGCACGCTTGCCCGACGCACATTGATGTGCCGGGCTTCATAAAAAAGATCGCCAGCGGAAATGTCACGGGGGCCGCTCGCGTGATATTTGACGCGAACCCGATCGGAGCCTCGTGTGCGAGGGTTTGTCCGGTCGAGGTTCTTTGTGAAGGGTCGTGTGTTGAGAAGACCCTGATCAAAAAGCCCATCGAGATCGGCCGCCTGCAGCGGTACGCGACCGATTTTGTGATGGCAAATGGTAAGCAGCTGTTTGAAAAGGGAACGCCGAACGGCCGCTCGGTCGGCGTCGTCGGCTCCGGCCCGGCCGGTCTTTCGTGTGCGACGTACCTTGCTCGGCTCGGCTACGACGTGACCGTTTACGAGCGAAAGGAGAAAGCCGGCGGCCTCGACACCTACGGCATGGCCGAGTACAAAATGCCGCAGGCCGTTTCGCTTGCCGAGGCCGATCAAGTTAAAAGGCTCGGCGTCGAGTTCAGACTAAATTGTGAGATCGGCCGGGACGTAAGTTTTGACGGACTGCGCGCGGCGCATGACGCGGTGTTTCTCGCGGTTGGGCTCGGTGCGACCAATCGCCTCAACATTCCCGGCGAAGACCTTGACGGCGTCATCGACGCACTTCACTTTATTGAAACGATCAAAACCCGCGATTGGCGGAGCGTTCCGCTCGGGCGGACCGTCGCCGTTATCGGCGCCGGCAATACCGCCATCGACGCGGTCACCCAGGCAAAACGGCTCGGTGCCGATCGCGTGATCCTCATTTATCGCCGAACGGAAAAGGACGCTCCGGCATATGATTACGAGATGGAACTCGCGCGTAAGGACGGCGTAGAGTTTATGTGGCAGACCTCGCCGGTCGAGATCCTCGGCAGCGAACGCGTCACAGGCTTACGTGTGGCCGACGCAGCAGGTCTCGTGACCGAGATCGAGTGCGATCAGGTCATCAAGGCTATAGGCCAACAGAAAATGGCATCGTTCTTTACCGACATTGCCGGTGTTGCCGCGGACGAAAAGGGGCGCGTCGTCATCAATGAAAATATGCAGTCGTCCGACCCCAAGATCTTCGCCGGCGGCGACTGCGCAAACGGCGGAGCCGAGGCCGTCGATGCTTCGCAAATGGGCAAGCACGCGGCGATGGGCATTCACGAAGCTCTGACCGGTGAAAAGGTCGAGTTCGCCGGAGCCATTTTACGTGATCCGCCGAAAGCTCCGGTCGATCCAAATCCACATTAACGAATGCGGTTGCGGGGACGATAGTGATCTAGCCGCGGATGATGCGGATAACGCAGATACCTTTGGATTGTTGATCATGCCAAGCGAGCAATATCTTCATTACGAATTGGCCCAACAGATCATCGGCACTTTCTATGAGGTCTATAATGAGCTTGGTCATGGATTCATTGAGTCGGTTTATGAAAAGTCGTTGTGCATTGCTCTGCGAGAGCGTGGATTTGAGGTTTATCAGCAGATCGCGGTCCCCGTATGGTTTCGAGGAAATAAGGTTGGCGATTTTACGGCAGATGTTCTTGTAAACAAACTTGTCCTGCTTGAGTTAAAGGTTGCAAGTTCCGTCGAACAGGCACATATTGCACAATTATTGGACTATCTCAAAGCGACGCCGATCGAAGTCGGTATGTTGTTTAACTTCGGCCCAAAGCCTGAGTTCAAGAGGACCGTATTCAACAATTCCAGAAAGAACATTGAAACTAATTGGTCAGTTTCTGACCCAATTTTATCCGCGTCATCTGCTTTATCTGCGGTTAAATAAGCTGAGGATTATTCAACATGGCTGATCTGACAACAAATTTTGCGGGGATCAAATCTCCAAATCCCTTTTGGCTCGCGTCGGCGCCGCCGACGAATATGGGTTCGATGATCGAGCGTGCATTTGACGCTGGTTGGGGCGGTGCGGTCTGGAAAACGCTCGGCGAGCCCATCACCAACGTTTCATCGAGGCTCGCCGGCCTCGATCAGGGGCCGACGCGGCTGATCGGGTTGAACAATATCGAACTCATCACCGACCGTCCGCTCGAGGTCAATCTCAGGGAAATGGCCGACTGCAAAAGGCGCTACCCGAACCACGCGGTCATTGCCAGCCTGATGGTCGAGTCAAAGAAAGAGGCCTGGCAGGAGATCACAAAACGAACGCAGGACACCGGCTGTGACGGATTTGAATTAAATTTCGGCTGTCCGCACGGCATGTCCGAACGTGGAATGGGAGCCGCGATGGGGCAAGTTCCCGAATACACTTGCATGGTGACCGAGTGGGTCAAGGAGGTCGCCGAAATTCCGGTTATCGTCAAACTCACTCCCAATGTCACGAATATCGTGCCGCCGGGACGAGCAGCTCAAAACGGCGGAGCTGACGCGGTCTCGCTGATCAACACGATCAACTCGGTGATGGGCGTCGATATCGACACGCTCGTCCCGTACCCGAACGTCAACGGTATGGCTGCCCATGGCGGCTATTGCGGTACGGCGGTCAAGCCGATCGCACTAAACATGGTCTCGGAGCTTGCTCGGGACGCAGAGTTCAACATCCCGATCTCGGGCATCGGCGGCATCAACACGTGGCGTGACGCGGTCGAATTCATGCTGCTCGGTGCGGGCAGCGTACAGGTCTGCACCGCCGTGATGCATTACGGCTACCGGATCGTCGAAGACATGATCGACGGCCTCAACAATTATCTCGACAGCAAAGGTATCGCCGCCGTCGGCGATATCGTCGGCAAGTCGGTCAATCGAGTCACCGATTGGGGGAACCTCGACCTCAACTACGTCGTCAAGGCACATGTCAACGAAGAAAAGTGCGTGCAGTGCAATCTATGCTATGTTGCCTGCGAGGACGGAGCCCATCAGAGTTTTGAGTTTGTCGAATCGAACGGCAAGCGTTATCCCCGCGTGATCGAGGCCGAATGCGTCGGATGCAACCTCTGCTACCTCGTCTGCCCGTCCCCCGGCGCGATCACGATGGAACGCCGCGACGACGGCTCAAACCCCGAAACCTGGCGCGAACGCACAAGCGGACAATGAACGACAAGCGGGCAATGTTGGTCCATTTTCTCGCAGCATTGGCGTATCGAACGCAAAAGGCCGTTCGCGACGCGCCCGCGGATTTTGGCGACTTTACGGTTGGAAATCTGGTTCGTTCGCCTAGGGAACTTGTCTGCCATATGACAAGCGTCACTGGCTATGCCGCCACGTTCTTTACCGGCGGAACATTTTGGCCCGAGCCGCTCGGTACGCTGGATGACGAACTTGTTCGATTCCACTCAACCCTTGAACGCTTGTCCAAACATATCTCGGGCGGCGACGCCTTTCTCGATATGATGACCGAGGAAAAGATGCTCCAAGGTCCGCTTGCCGACGCAATGACGCATGCTGGGCAGCTTGCGATGCTGCGGCGAATTCACGGTGCTCCGGTCCCGCCTGAGAATTTCATTTACGCTAATATCGACGCCGCAAATCTTACCCCCGACCAGCCCGAGCCTGTTCGTCCGGACGAGGACTGGAAGGAACGACTTTAGATCATTGCGAATCGCGATCAGCTGAGGCTATTGATTTACGCCGAGCTTCTTGAGGGCGTCCTTTGCCCCTTGATGATTCGGGTTCAACTTCAGCGCAGAACGATAGTCGCGTATCGCCTTGTCTTTTTCGCCTTGGCGTTCAAACGTCATACCACGCATATAGAAATCGTCCGGATTCGTCGATCCGCGACCGATCGCAAGATCGAAATTGAATTGCGCTGTGTAGAGCTTTGACCCCTGCATCGGAGGGTTTTGTTCGTAGATCAATAGTGCGGACACGCCTCGCATTCTATATGCCTCGATATTGTTTGGGTCATAGTCGATGACTTGGTTAAAGGTTCTTATCGCCTCATCATACTTCTTCTCGCTCATCAAAAGCTGTCCCCGGTCGATCAGTTGTTTTATCGTCGCCGGGCTTGGTTTTGATGCGGGCGGGACCGAACTTTGGCTACTGTTTGTCGAGATCTTCGACATGCCGTTCTCGACAGCATCATCAAATACCTGCACAAAATATCCGCGCGTCATCGGCTCGTCGGGATATATTGCCTTTAGCTTCGACGGCCCGAATATGCATTTAAGGGAATTCACCACTTCGCCTGACGTCATAACGTCGGCTACTGCCTTTGGGTCTGGACAGTTCGCCGGAAAAAGTTCGTCAAAACGGCTGTTCAACATTCCCATTCTGGATGCGACCTGACGCAGCTGAACGATGGCACTTTGCCTCATCGTCCGATACGCCGATGGTGTCAGGTTCCGGTTCGGCATTAGTTTCTTACCCTCGGTCAGGCCGGCGATACCGTATTTCTCGATCAGGGTCTGCAGGTCCTTGTACCAAAAGTCGGTCGGCTTGACATCCGTAACCTGCGAAACTGATGTCAGGGTTTCGGCGGCCGCCCAGGTGTAAACCGGCGGCTTCATGGCCGGTGCCGAACTCGGTGTGGGCGAAGGGGTGGCTTTCGGCGTGTAAACCGGCGGTGTCGCAGACGGCCGATAGACCGGGCCTTGCCCGATCGCCGCAGTAGCGGCGGAAAACACGAAAATTGCAGCGGCCAGTAACGCCGACAGCTGATTCACAGACGATTTCAAACTCATAGTTTTGCACCAGGCGTCTTCGTCGACGCTGACCAACCGCGTCAACGAGATCGCTAATTTACAAGACCTTAGCCTCACTTTAATAACTCGTCCACCCGCACCGGCTGGTAACCGCCCGACTTGAGCCAGCCTATAAGCTCGTCAACGCGGTCGTGAAACTTATCGGTCCGCTTCGGGCCTGAGCCGATGTGGGTCAGCAGGACAAAGCCGTTGAGGCCGTTAGGATCTTTGCCCTCGTATTCCCTTATTCGCGATATTATCGCTTCGCTTGAGATGTAATTTTTGTCGTCATCGGTTGTATAGTCCGCGTTCGAACGGGTGCCGGGCGTGAAGTTTACAATATTCAAGCCCATTTCTCTCGACCACTCCGCGATCTCGCGGTTGTACCACTCGTAAGGCGGCATGAAGAAGGGAACCCGCTTGCGGTCGATGCCGAAGGGGCGCATCGCCGCGAAATTGTCCTTCAGGTCGCGTTGGAACTGCTCGCGCGATACGAGCGTCTTGCCCCTGTCATTCCAGTCGGCGTAAAGCAAATGCCGGTCAGAGTGCGGCCCCAGATAGTGGCCGTCGCGTTTTAACTGCTCGATCAATCGGCGGTTTGCCGGTGTGCGGTAAAAGCGGCCGGTGAAAAAGAACGAGGCCTTGACTTTGTGCTTTCGCAGAGCGTTGGCGATCGCCGTGCCGCCCTCGGCAAATTCGTCGCCGGTAAATACGAGTGCCATTCGTTTTGACCTCTGGTCGCCTCGTATGATCCCGCCCTCGTCCGTTTGGAGTCCCGCCTTTAGGCGGCCCGCCGATCTGCTAAACATCGCCATCATGAGTATCGCATCGGCGGTGCCGTCCATTGTCGGTTCGTTGGTCGAATAGTCGCCGACGTCGTCGTGATAGACCACGTCGCGGGGCTGAAACGCGACAAATTCGTCCGGCTTCGTCAGCTTCAACCCGATGAGGCCGTTATAGGTTGCCGCCGCGATCGGCCCGTCCACCAAGCTGCCGCGAACCTGCTTTTTCAGGATCTGAACGGTCGGCAGATGCGTGTCCTCAGGGTACTCGCCGCCAGCAGGCAGCCCTTCGAACATAGACGTCCCCCAAGGGTTATTTCCAAACAGCCAATCACGGTGAGCCAGCTTAGACGCGTGAAAACGCAGATCGCCGGTCATGCGCTCGTAAAGATCGACTTGCGTGATATATGCGACGACGAGGTTGTTTGAGCACCAAAGAAAAGGTACGCCGACGCCGTATAGGTTCAGACGGCCGCGGGCGGCTATGCGCTCGATGCCGCTGCGGTAATACCCGGCAAGCTCACGTTTTGTCTTTGCGTCAACAAGCGAATAAAGAGAAAAATGGCCGACGTTGGTGAACGGATACATCTCGTAATGCCGCGACATCTGTTCGCCCATCGAGGAGTCCGGATACTCCATCCACGAGGTCGTTCCGGCAAGTGCGGCATACCGCCTTGCATCCGCTAAATAGCCGGGCTCGCGCGTCGCTTTGTAGAGTTCGGCGGCGGCGAATTCCATATCGTCGGCCCAGGTGATCTCGTTGTATCGATAGGGTGCGCCGAATGAATTGCCCTGCTGAAACCCTTCTTGCCGCTTTCCCATCGTGTAAAGGTCACGGGCGGCGTTGAGGCATTTTTCGGCGAAACCGGTATTTTTCAGATCTTTCGTCCAGATGCGGTACGCCATTGCCATCGCCGCCGCCGAGCGGCCCGCGATGTTGGCAACGCCCGTCGAACGGCTCTTCCATTTACCGAGGCCCTGCGGTTTGCCGTCGGCAAAGTACGCCGGCCTGTAGCTGTTCGGCCCCCAGCCGTAATCGGCGTTGTCCTGATCGGGCAGTTTGAAACCGCGATGGTCGCGGTCGTCGGCGACCTGATGTATCAGCAGACCGGCCGCCGGATGCAGTTTGTGTATCCAGACCAGTCCCCAATACGCTTCGTCGAGAATGTCCGGGATGCCGTTCGGCCGCTCGCGTCCAAGGGCGTCGACCGTGTCGCCGAATTTCGCGGGTTCGAGCTCGTAAGCGAGCATCATTCGCGCCGTGGCGTTGCTTGCCGTGATCAGATATTTGAGCTGGTCGCCAGCGTCGTGCCAACCGCCAGCTACGTCAACGAATGTACCGTCCGCAAACGGAGCATAGACCGAAAGCCCGTCGCCGACGTGACAGCTTTTGTTGAGATATGGGTTGAACCCGCAGCGCTGCTGACGCATAAAGAACAGCAGATCGTCCTGAAAGTGCGGATACGGCCCGATCGTGAACGCGGCCGAGGTCGTACCGCCCGGCAGCTCGATCGTGTACGTTCCGGGCAAACGCAGCCGCGTCAGGTCGAGCCGGTAATTGTATGCGAAAGGGCCGCCGAGGTCGGTCGGGGCAAAGGCCGCTATCGGTCCGGTCAATACAGCCTTACCCGATGCGTTGCGCACCGTGAAACGCCCCGTCAGTTTGTCGTTCGACAATGCTGTCGCGACCTTGACGTCGCCGCTCAGATAGCCGGCCTGATTGATCCGCAAAAATGCGGACTGCGAGATCGCATTTTGCGTCCCGAACAAGATGGCGATGATTACGAGGGCGAGGTTTTTCATCGTGCCTAGTCCATCAATGCTCGTCGTCGATCGACGGCCGAGTTTCCGATCTCAGATCGAACCGCGGTCGAGCGCTGTTCGGGCGATACTGCCGAGTCCCGCGACGAATCGGTTGAACGACGCGAACCGTTCGTCCCGTGTATATCCTTTTACATAACGGGCATAGATCTGCTGGGCGATGACCGCTATTTTGAATGTGCCGAAAACGTAATAAAAGAGTATGTCCGAAACATCGTGGCCGGACGCCGAAGCGTACATTTCGATCAGATCGCGGCGCGAAATATTCTCCATGAGCACCCGCGGGTTGAACGGCATCGACATCAGTTCTTCGCCGACATCGGCCGACATCCAATAGCCGAGCGTAGTCCCGAGGTCCATCAGAGGGTCGCCGATCGTGACCATTTCCCAATCGAGCACGGCAGTTATCCGCGTCAGATCACCCGCATCCAGCATCACATTGTCAAATTTGTAATCGTTGTGGATAAGTGCAGCACCTGACTCGGCAGGGATGTTGCCGCCGAGCCACTCGATCGAGAATTCCAAATCGGGCCATTCATCGGTTTTGGCGGCAAAATAACGTTTCGTCCAGCCCTCGACCTGTCGGCCGTTATAGCCTGCGGGTTTCCCGAGCTCGCCGAGCCCGGCCGCTACGTGGTCAACACTGTGCAGGTGGGCCAGATTATCTATAAAGCTCCGGCATACGGCGGTCTGCAGTTCGGGCGACTCCTGCATCTCTCGCGGGGCACGACCGCGGATGACGAGGCCCTTTCGACGCTCCATCAGGTAAAACTCCGAACCTATGATCGACTCGTCCTCGCAAAACAACAGCGGCCTTGGCGCCGGCGTGTAGACGGTTGAGAGCTTTGACAGCACGCTGTACTCGCGGGCCATATCATGTGCCGACTTGACCGTGTTGCCGAATGGCGGACGCCGCAGCACGTACTCCGCGTCGCCGAGCCTGATCAGATATGTGAGATTGGACGCTCCGGCCGGGAATTGTTCAATGATGATCTCGTCGGCCGAGCCGAGATGCCCGGCCAGATACGCACGCACACGCACTGTGTCGAGCTCCTCGCCCGGCCTGACACGCATCGATTCCTGCATAGAAAAAATCTAATAGAGGAAACACCACGCAGCGATACCGATCCTTACGCAGCGTCGGAGTTGCCGCGTGATCGAGGGCTATTGATCGCTGACCTTTACGCTGAGCGTAAATCCGACACCCGCGGTGCCCGTGACCTCAATGCTGAATTCTTCAAATTCCAAAACTTTGTCGAGACTCGACTGGCCTTCGTAAAACGTCGATCCGGTCTCGTCTTCGGCTCCGTCCTGCAGGGCAAATCGAGCATTATTATCGGTCGACCTGAGCGTTACCCGGGCTCGCTGGCCCGATTCGATCACGAACCTGTATTTTACACAGCCGCCGGTCTTGCCGGTCAACGTCGCGGTTCCGCCGTTAAGGGTAACGGTCGCGGCACGGCAATCCTGAGCGTTCGAAGCGATCGCCATGACCAAAATGGCCAGGCACGTCAATAACAAGGTCTTTGGTAAATTTTTCATAGGTTATGTTTGTCACGTGATTCTATACTATCGGCAAAACATCTTCAATTATTTTTCATACTGCAAAACCCAAATACAGTCGGCAAATGTTGTGATACCCTAATTGCAATTATGGACTTCAGCCCTTCAGAGAGAACGTCGGAACTCCGGTCGCGGTTATCGGCATTTATGGACGAGCACGTATATCCGAACGAACGTGCCTTTGCCATAGAGATAAGCACAGGCGACAGATGGCAGCCGAGCCGGTTGATCGAGTCACTTAAGGCCGAGGCGAGGTCCGCCGGCTTGTGGAACCTCTTCCTGCCGGCTGTCTCAGGGCTCAGCAACCTCGAATACGCGCCGCTTGCCGAGATGATGGGCCGGGTGACGTGGGCTTCCGAGGTGTTCAATTGTTCGGCGCCCGACACGGGAAACATGGAGGTACTGCATCTCTACGGCACGCCCGAGCAAAAGGAACGTTGGCTCAAGCCGCTGCTCGACGGCGAGATCCGTTCCTGCTTTTCGATGACCGAACCCGATGTGGCGTCGTCCGACGCGACCAATATCGAATCATCGATCGTCCGCGACGGGGATGAGTACATTCTTAACGGGCGAAAGTGGTGGTCGACCGGTGCCGGCGATGCACGCTGCAGGCTGGCAATATTTATGGGCAAGACCGATGCCTCGGCTGCTAAGCACCTGCAGCAGTCGATGATCCTCGTGCCGATGGACGCCGACGGCGTCAAGGTCGAGCGTCAGGTCGATGTTTTCGGTTACGACGACGCCCCGAACGGGCATTCTGAAATATCATTTACCGATGTCCGCGTGCCTAAAGAGAATCTGCTGCTCGGCGAAGGCCGCGGCTTTGAGATCGCACAGGGTCGGCTCGGGCCCGGACGCGTGCATCATTGCATGAGGCTGATCGGCATTGCCGAGCGTTCGCTCGAACTGATGTGCAAACGGGCGAAGGAGCGCGTCGCTTTCGGCAGAACGGTGGCCGAGCAGGGCGTCATTCGGCAGTGGATCGCTGAGGCACGACTCGCAATTGACCAGGCCCGGCTGCTCGTACTCAAAGCCGCCTGGATGATGGACACCGCCGGCAATAAGGCCGCACGCCGCGAGATCGCGATGATCAAGGCCGCCGTCCCGCAGATGGCCCTGACGGTCATCGACCGTGCAATACAGGTTCACGGTGGTGCGGGTGTCTCTCCCGATTTCCCGCTTGCCCAGTTTTGGATCTATGCCCGCACTTTGCGAATTGCCGACGGGCCGGACGAAGTGCATCTCGAATCTATCGCCAAAATGGAGCTCAAAAAATGATCGTTCGCCCGGCGACTGCCGACGATGCCGTCCAGATCGCATATATTTACAATCATTACATCGCTACCTCGCACGCCACGTTCGAACTGGAACCTGTTGACGGCGACGAAATGCTCGCCAGGATCAGGGCTGCCTGGCAAGACGATTATCCGTTTCTGGTATTCGATTCCGCCGGATATCTCGGCGGCTACGCGTACGGAGCGCGGTTCGCCGAGGGCCGGGCATTCAGTGGTTCGGTCAATACGGCAATTTACGTTCGACCCGGCAAGGACGGGATGGGGATCGGGACCGCACTTTACGAACGGCTGCTGGACGAGGTGCGGGCACGCAATTTCGAATCGGCGATCGCAACGATCTCACTGCCAAATGATGCCTGCGTCCACCTGCACGAAAAATGCGGTTTCAAAAAGGCCGCGCATCTTCGCAATTTCGCTAGTAAATTCGACCGCTTATTCGATGTCGGGTACTGGCAATTGCTGCTCAAACATCAGATCTAACCCTCACATAGCGGCATTTGTCCCTCCTGGAGGGCCGTTAAGGCCATTTGTTTTTGCTGCCAAATCGGTCATTTTGACCTGCCACGAGTGTCATTCTGCCCACAATTTTATCATTCTGCGTTAAACAACGTAAAAAAATGTTGACACAGTTTGTGATTTACTGTAACTTCTAACTTGTAGCGGCGGCATAAGCCGCTCACCCTTCGCCACCAGATGCAAAAAGTTTTCTTTGTATGACTTTCTACCACGGCCGCAAACCGCGGCCAGAGATCCGGTAAAAAAAGGGAATTTGGCACCGCAAATTCAAACGTCCCGTCAAATGATATTCCTGACCACGCGTTGATTCAGAAGGTGGCACAACAATCTTCAAAAATATGCCAAAGACCCCGACCCGGATCAAAAACAGAAAACTTAAAGAACTAAAAGATTTTGGCGTAAAGCTGAAAAGGAGCAAGAAAAATAATGCTGTTCGGTAAAAAGAAAAGCGTTGCTGGATTAGACATCGGATCGAGTTCGATAAAGATGGTCGAGCTGGAAGGCAAAGCAAACAACTTGAGTTTGGTTGGCCTCGGGTTTGAAAATCTGCCCGGCGACACGATCATCGACGGTCAGATCATGGAGTTGAACGTCGTCTCTGACGTTATTCAGAGTCTGTGTGCAAACCACCAGATCGCGTCCAATCAGGTCGTGACCGGCGTCAGCGGACATTCGGTGATCATAAAGAACATCGTTTTGCCGCCGATGAGCCGCGAGGAACTCGAAGAGTCGATCGACTGGCACGCCGAAGAGCATATTCCGTATGACCTCGCCGACGTCAGCCTTGATTATCAGGTGACGGCGAACGACGCTGATTCGACACACGTTTTGATCGCCGCCTGCAAACGCGAGCGCATCGACAATATCAAGCAGGCCATTCAGCTCGCCGGCAAACAGCCGGTGGTCATCGACGTTGACACGTTCGCCCTGCAGAATTGCTACGAGGCCAACTACGACCCGACCGAATCGGACGTTGTTACGCTCTTGAACATCGGTGCTTCGACGATGAACGTAAATATTGTCAAGGGCACCCGATCTCTTTTCACGCGTGACATCACCGTCGGCGGCAGCCAGTTCACCGACGTGCTGCAGCGGAGCCTCGGACTCAACTTTCAGCAGGCCGAGGCCGTCAAACGCGGCGTCCACGACGTTGCCGAGGGCATCGAGGAAAAGGCCATTGAGCCTTTGATGAATAATGTCACCGAGATCGTCGCGATGGAGATCCAAAAGACATTTGACTTTTACCGTGCGACCACTGAGGACAACGAGACCGTTGTACAGAAGATCCTCATCTCGGGCGGCGGCTCCAAACTCGCCGGCCTTGCGCAGGAGTTGTCACAGCGTCTCGAGCTGCCGGTCGAGATCCTCGACCCGTTCCGCAACATCAAGGTCGACCCGAAGAAATTTGATCCCGAATATCTGAACGAGATCGTTCCCGAAATGGCCGTCGCCGTCGGACTCGCGATCAGGGGAGTGTAATAGAAATGATCAAGATCAATCTACTAAATTCAGTCACAGAGAGACAGGGTAGTGCCGTGGTCGCGGTCGACCGCAAGATCGCCAGTCCTTCGTCTCGGATGCTCCTGATGTCGCTTGTCGTCGGCGTGATGCTCGCGGCGCTCATCGGATGGGATGTTATCAGCACCCAGATGGCCCGCACCGAGGCTCAACACAAGCTCGATGAGCAAAAGCAGATCGCTGCCGAACTCGAGGTCGTGATGAACGAGCAGAAGGAACTCGAGGCCAAGATACAGAATATCGACACCAGGATCGAGGCCATTAAAAAGCTTCGTTCGTCACAGGCCGGTCCGAGCGCCGTGCTTGACGCGATGCGTGAGCGTGTCGCGATGGTGCCGGGACTCTATCTTGAGAGCGTCGAGCAGACCGGCGACCAGCTGACATTCAAGGGCAACTCGCCCGACGAGTCGCAGGTCACGCAGTTCGGCCGCAGCCTCGAATTTTCGAATGGGCTCTTCTCAAATCTAAATATCGAAACGACCCGTGCCGAGGTTGCCAACAACAACGCACCTCAGACGGTCAACGCTCAGGGCGAAACTCCCAAGGTACAGATCGTTAATTTTACGATCAAGTGTGCCTACACACCGTCGAAGGCCCCCGGCGCACCGGGAACCGCACCGACGACCGCCTCGGCACAACAGCCCGGCGCCGCTCCGGCTCCGGTCCAGGTTGCCAAAAATTAGTCCCAGCAAGGATTTAGCGATCACCGATCGATCCTACTAGAAAGAAGGAAAACACGATGTTAGAGAAAATCAAAAACCTACAATGGTACTTCCAGCTGATGCTGTTGGTTGGCGTGGCCGCGATGATCTACTCGGGTGTCTGGTACTTTGTCACCAGCGAGACCCGCGTCGAGATCGCAGCTCTCAATGACCAGATCGCGGAATTGCAGGCCAAGAACGAAACGGCTCGCGTCGCGACCCAGCGTATCAACGAGTTTCGTGCCCTTTACGCCAGCAAGGCCGAAGAGTACGAAGAGCTGAAAGTGTTGCTGCCGGAACAGCGTGAGATCACCAACGTACTGCAGGGATTGCAGGACACTGCCAACAGCAGCCGGATGATCGTTATGCGGTTCTCGCCGAGGGACGACACACAGCAGGATTCGATCATGGCTAAACCGGTCGAGATCGAGGTGGACAGCAACTTCACCAACCTTCGGTCCTTCTTTGACAGTATGGCCAAGCTGCCCCGCATCGTGTCGATCACTGATTTTAAGCTGAACCAGCTGGATAAGCAGACTTCGGAAAAGACACTGCACGCTCAGTTTCTGCTGACGGCCTACTATGCCGCCCCGACCGATCTGAACGGCAAACCCATAAACACCAAACCGGGCGCCCCCGGACAGCCGGGAGCACCGGCACCAGCCCCGGGCCAACCGGCTCCCGCTCCGGCAGCAGTACCGCCGGCACCAGTCAGTAAATAACCCACCGATTCAAGGGGAAATACCATCCCAGAGAGACAAAAGCCATGATCAATCTATCTAAAACGCTACGTATGCTCAGCTTCGGCACAGCCGTTGTCGGATCACTGCTCATCGCCGGAAGCTTTTCCGAGGCGAATGCTCAACGAGATCCCTTCGTCAAGCCCGGTTATATGAAGCAGAAACCGCAGGCACCGGCCAACGGTACGGGCAAGGCAGGAAAGCCGGCGGCACAGCCGTTCGCTTACGTTCCGCCTTCGATCGAGGCTCGCATTGAGTACTTTAAGCGTCAGCGTGAGGCGGCCGCGGCAAGCGGTGCTCCGCTGCCAAAGGTGACAAGCGTCCTGACGCTCAACGAAATGGCTGTCACCGGCATCTTCAAAACGCCTCGCGGTTATGCCGCGATGGTCGAAGCAACGCCGATCAAGCTCTCTTACACGATCTACCCCGGTGAAAAGTTTTTCGACGGACAGCTCGTCGCGGTCGAAGAGAACCGCCTCGTGTTCCGCAAAGTGACCAAGACGGCGCCGAACAAATTCGTCGCATCGGTCGAAAACAAACCGCTTCAGCAATATTCGATGAAGGCCCAGGTCGAAGGCACGGCACCGGCTCAGGGCAGTTCGGACCGCCCGGTCCAAACGGCCGCAAATCCGCCCGTGAATGGAATGACGCCCGTCGGCCCGCCGTCGCTGATGTCGCCTCTTGACGAGATGAACAGTCAGCCGGCCGAGACCGATAAAGTGAAGACCAAAAAAGACACGCGTCGTCCGACAAAGGTCGCCAAGAACGTCGAACAGTAGTTTACCCGCGGCTCGCGGAACCGGCCCGGAGGTTCGGCAGCCCCGCACAAAAGGTTTTATTGAATGGGCGAACTGATCTTCAGAACGTCCAACTGCAAACGGAGGAAACATGAATTCTCGATCAAACATCAGCACGGTGGTAAAACAGACCGCCATTGCAATGCTTTTAGTCACCGTTGTGGCAATCTCGGCTTTCGCACAGCGCGTCGAGCCGCAGTCACAAGGTAAGATGTACGGCGAGCCCGGATTTCGCGGCGAACCGATCAACCTCAACGTAGTGAACGCCGACGTTCGCGACATCCTCAGTTACATTACGGACCAGTACGCCATCAACTTTGTCATTGACAAGTCGGTTCCGGCGGTACCGGTCACGGTCAAGGTCAGCGATGTTCCCTGGAATATCGCTCTCGATTCGGTTCTGCAGTCGCAGTCACTCGGTGTGCAGGTCAACGGAAACATCCTGCGCGTTGCCGACTCGAAGACGCTCGCGACCGAGGGCGAACTGATCCAGGCACGCAACAATAACGCTCTCGACAGTTCACCGCTTTATACAGAATTCCTTCGGCTCAATTATGCCCGTGCATCGGGCACGCTGAGCGGTGATTCGGGTAGTGCCGGCCAGTTGTCGACGGGAACGTCGACGGGCGGCGGTTCCGGAGCGGCGAGCGGCGGCAGCGGTGGCGGCGGAGCCTCGGCCGGCGGCGGTTCGGATCAGGGCATCATGGGCATCATCAAAAAGCGTCTGTCGCGTCGCGGCACCGTCGAAGTCGATGGCCGCAGCAACACGCTGATCATCACCGATGTCCGCCAGAATATCGACGCCATACGGCAGTTGGTCGCTTATCTTGACCAGCCGGAACCGCAGGTCGAGATCGAAGCACGCATCGTCGTCGCCTCGCGCAACTTCAGCCGCGACATCGGCGTTCAGCTTGCCGGCCTCGTCATCGGCAAACGCGGCAGCGGCGCCTCGGGCGGCAC
>JAIBCA010000049.1 GCA_019694345.1 Pyrinomonadaceae bacterium
GTGACCGAGCCGCCCGCAGGCAGATTGACCGTATCATTGATGTTGCCCGAACCTGACGCCGTACAAGTGCCGCCTCCGGCTCCGACGCAGGTCCACGAAACGCCGGTGATTGTCGCCGGGAATGTGTCCGCGACGGTCGAGCCCGGAGCGTTGCTCGGGCCGGCATTTGACGCCGTAATGGTGTAGGTCACGCTGGTGCCCGGGATCTCGGTCGTCGCGCCGTCGGTCTTTGTGATGGCGAGGTCGGCCGATGCCGAGATCGTATCGTTATCCGTGGCCGAGTTGTTGGCCGGTGTCGGGTCGGTCACGCCGCCGGCGGTCGAAACCGTCGCCAAATTGATGAGCGAACCGGTCGCCGCCGCCGAGATCGTCGCCGAGACCGTGTAGGTGACTGAACCACCGACAGGCAAGTTTACGGTGTCGTTGATGTTGCCCGAGCCCGCAGCCGTACAGGTACCGCCGCCCGCTCCGACGCAGGTCCACGTTCCGGTAAGTGATGCGGGGAAAGTGTCCGCAACCGTCGATCCGGGGGCGTTGCTCGGACCCGCATTTGAGGCCACGATCGTATAAGTGGTCGATCCACCGGCCGTTACCGTTGTGACGCCGTTGGTCTTGGTGATCGAGAGATTTGCCTGCGGCGTCAGCGTATCGGTATCGGTCGCTGAGTTGTTGCCCGGTGTCGGGTCGGTCACGCCGCCCGGTGCCGCGACGGTCGCTGTATTAACTAGCGAACCGGTCGCCGATGCCAAGATGGTTCCGGTCGCGGTGTATGTGACCGATCCGCCCGAGGGCAGATTGACCGTGTCGTTGATATTTCCGGTCCCGGCCACCGCACAGGTACCGCCGCCGGCTCCGACGCAGGTCCACGAAATGCCGGTAATGGCCGCCGGGAACGTGTCCGCGACCGCCGCACCCGAGGCGTTGCTCGGCCCGGCATTTGACGCAACAATTGTGTAGGTCACACTCGTGCCCGGCACCTCGGTGCTGACGCCGTCGGTCTTGGTGATCGCGATATCCGCCTGCGGCGTCAGTGTATCGGTATCGGTCGCCGAATTATTGCCGGGCTGTGGATCGGATACAGAACTGGACACGGTAGCAGTGTTAATAAGCGACCCCGAGGCTGATGCAGAAATAGTTCCGGTTGCCGTGTAGGTGACCGAGCCGCCCGAGGGCAGATTGACCGTATCATTGATGTTGCCGGAGCCGGATGCCGTACAAGTGCCGCCGCCCGCTCCGACGCAGGTCCACGAAATGCCCGTAATGGTCGCCGGGAATGTGTCCGCGACCGTCGCACCCGTGACGCCGCTGGGGCCGGCGTTCGATGCGGTGATGGTGTAGGTCACGCTCGTTCCCGGCACCTCGGTCGTCGCACCGTCGGTCTTGGTGATCGCGAGATCGGCCGAGGCGGCATTGACCGTAATATTTGCTGTCGCCGGCCCGTTATCGACAGTTGCCGTAGCGGTCCCGCCGCCGGGCGTGGCCGCGTTGTAGGTCGCTGTTGCCGTGCCGCCGGACTGAATGGACGCCTGCGAACCCGATATCGAGCCGAGTGTGGCCCCCCAGACAACGGTGGTTCCGATCAATGTGTCGAGATTCGATGCGGCCACAGACGTTCCGGCCGAGTTAAGCAGGAACGACGCGGTCAACGCGGATGTCTGGCCGGCGGTGACAGTCGTCGGTGACGCCGTCAAACGCAGTTGCAGCCACGGATCGGCATCGACCGAGCCTGAGCCCGTGGTGCCGACCGTGTCGCACGGCGCGGCGGTCGGTGTCGTCGCGCAGCCCCACCAGTTATTCTCGGCAGTTGCCGTGCCGCCCGCGGTCGCGAGGCCCTTGAGCCCGGCACCGGTGTTGTTCGCGATACGCGAAAAGCTGATGTTGAGCAGGTTGGCGGTGGTTGTCGAGCCCAGATAAATACCGCTGCCGGTGGTCGTTGCCGAGTTGTTTCGGATGGTCGATTTGGTGATCGACGAGGTCGTGTTGCCGTGATTGATAAAGATCGCACCACCGAACCTGCCCGACGAATTGCTGACGAAGTTGCTCGCCGCCTGTATGTCCACACGCTGGGTCGAATAGAGTCCGCCGGCGTCGCTCGGCGCCGTGTTGCTCGTTAGGCTTGTCCCCGAGATCGACGAGTTTCCGCCCGTGCCGCCCGGTCCGAAAGCAAAGATCCCGCCGCCCTGGCCCTGTCCGCCAGAACCGTTGACCGAGTTATTTGCGAAAGACGAACCCGACACAAAGTACGGGGTCGTTGTTCCGACAAAAATACCGCCGCCGATCGGCGAACTCACGCCCGTTCGGCCAGGGGTGTTTGATGCTATCGTACAGCTGTTAACAGTTACGGTGCCGTTACCGGCGACCGAGTTGGTAGCGACGATGCCGCCGCCGTCACCGTCTGTCGTGCTGTTGGTCGAAACCTCGGCATTTGCGATCGAAAGAGTGCCGGTACCGCTGCCCTCCCAGTCAAATCCGCCGCCGAAACCATCGCCTGAGTACGGGCTCGTGTTGCGCCCATTGCGGATCGTTACGCCGGTTATGCTGGTCGCAAACGCGGATGTAAATGTCGGGTTGATCGACATCACCTTATCGATGCCGTTGACCGAGGTCGAGCCGGCCTGCAGGATCGTGTTGAGCGAGCCGTTGCCCGTGATCGTCGTGGCTTGTGTGATATCGAGATCGCCGTTCGACGAGCCGTTCTCATTGATGCCGGTGATCGTCAACTGGTGTACGCCGCTCACACCAAATATAATAATGTCAGCCCCGGCTGCTCCGTTAGCCGCGATAATTGCCTCGCGGAGGCTGCAGTCGGCGTTGCAGACACCGTCGGCGGTGTCAGAGATCTTAGTGACCGTAAAGGTCGCCTGTGGAGCGAAAAGGACCGGTGTCGGTTCGAGCCGGCCGCTTTCGAGCATGGCAATTCCCTGTTGGCCCATTACGTTCAAACGCATCGGCAGCACGGCGGCCACGCCGGCGGTCGAAGCAAGGTCACCCTCGATCGTGGGACCGGTGAACGCCGAACGTTCGGCATCGTAATTCGGTTCTTTGAAAAGCAGTCTGACCTTGTTCGCGACCGGATCGATGACGACAAGGTCATCGGTCTCATTGCCGGTCACACGGGCGCGGACAAGCATCGGGGCGGCGGTCTCTCGGGCCGGATTGACGATCCCGAGGTTGCTTTCTTCGGCAATGCTCCAGTCATTTGCCAGCGAGCTTTCGGTGTCGGTCGAATCGGCCACACGCGAGCGGCCGCGGCCATTTTTGGCAAAATTCGCACGCATTTCCAACTCGGTGAACGGACGCGTGTCGATCGGGCCGTTCTTGAAATAGTAAACGACGCCGTTATCGGCCAGAACGGCAAGTTCGGCCTTGGCACGACGGTCGCGGATGAACTCGCCGGCCGCAACATCGCGTACGCGAACGGGCAGATCGATGCTCTCCGGCATCGCGGAACTTTTACCAACGGCGGTTATCCGGCTCAACTGTCCGCCTCCGAGAATGAAGAGGTCCTTTTCGAGCGTGGCGCCGTCGGGATTGGCGAGGATCAGCGCATCAGCCGTCTGCGCAAGCTCGACGAAACGCATCTTGTCGCCGTCAAATCCATTGGAACCGTCGGCGATCGCCAAACGAAAGCCTCCGTCGCGACGCGTCCCGAAAACGATGCCCGCAAACGCCTTCGACGGGTCGAATGTCTCGGCCGCCATCGCCGTCACTTCGCCGCCGACGTCAAATTTGACCGGCATTCCGAAACCGCCCTTGCCGTTCACCGGAACAAGGTATATCTCGGACGAAGTACGCGTTGCGACGATGATATCGAGATCGGAATCGGCACGAAAACGGCCGGCCGCCAGAAAGTCAGGGCTGATCGGCAGATCAATCGCGACGGCTTCGCGTTCGAAGCTCGACGGAAACTCACCTCGGCGGATACCTGCGAGCGACTCCGGCAACTCGGGTGCAAGAGCCTCGCGGGCAGCACGGTGGAGCGTGATCACGCCGCCGCTGCCCGAACTGTATCCGCTGACCGCATCGGCAAAACCGTCAAAATTGGCGTCCGCGGCAATGATCGTCGTCGGCCGCAGCGAACCGCTTTCAAACAGAGAGATGGCCGACTCCGGGCCGGTGTATGCAGATCTGACGGGCTTGCCCGAGCGCAGATTGAGCCATGGCGAATCATCCGTCGAGACAGCATCGGGCCGGACCGCGTCCGCCGGCGGCGAAAATCGCCTGGCGCCGGCCGCATCCGCGGCAGCGGCCGCAGGACGTGGTGAAATGCCCTGAAAATAGGCAAAGCCGGCGATCGCCGAGGCTAATATGATCGTTGAAAAGACGAATTTGGTGGCGAGTGTTCTGGATCCGCTTGGTCTCATAGTATTGGCTCCCGTCGGCCGCGACGGCCGGAAAAATTTTACGCGATCTTGGCTTCGGCTCAGTTGCGAGGTGGAAAAATGCCCTCCAGGGCGATAATGAAATACAGCCCCAGATACGGTTGGCGGTTGTTATGCGGCTGGCCGCCGCCGCCGATGCCGGTCGGCGACATCTGGACGGTCGGGGCGGTGCTCGAATAGATCGGGGCACGGCCGCGTCCTATGGTGCCGAAGAATGCGCTGCTCGGGCTGTCGGACGAACCCGAACTGCTCGATGCCGCGAGCGGGTGCGTGTGCGAAGGCAGCTCTGACAATATCAGGCTCACGGTGCTCGCGCCAAAGTTCTCGCCGAGGACCCTCGGGGTCAGCCCGGGGCCGCTGCCCCAGCCCATCGGCGTGCGATCTCTGAGGCCCGGAAGCCCAAATGTCGTTTGCCCGTTGCCGCCGTAAGCGGTGCCGAGCAGTGAAAACAGTGCGGTGTTTTGGGAGATGTTCAGAAGCTGGCCGTCGCAAAACGCATACCCCCGAGGTGGATAGTTGCCCCCAAACATCTTTATCTCTGCTAAAAACGGTTCTGCCATTTTATGAAACTCCTATTAATTTCTCGACGGGAATAAGCCGACCAGGGCGATGCAAAAGTTCACGACCAGATACGGCTGGATATTAGTGTGCGGCTGCGAACCATTCGATAACGCGAGCCCGCTCATCTGCGCATTGGCGTTGGCCGGGATCGTGTACATCGCCTCGGTCGGTTGGGTCGTGAGGTAGGTTCCGGAAGGCGAGCCGCCCGTGATCGCTCCTGCTGACGCATTCATGGTGTGATTGTGCAGCGGTATCTCAGAACTGGTCAGTGTCACTGTTTCCGAACCTCCGACTTGGCCCATAACGATCTCATTGCCGGGATGGACCGGCGTACGGCTCTGCAGATTGGGCAACGCGAACGTCGTCTGGCCATTGCCGCCGTATGTGGTCCCGAGGATCGAAAACAGGGCCTGATTCTGGGCGATCGCCAAACTCTGTCCGTTGCAAAACGCCCATCCCCGCGGCGGAAATGAAAAGGCAAATATCTGGATCTCGGCTATAAATGGTTCTGACATAATGGCTTAATTCTCCGTTTAGCTGTCTGACATCAATTCTGCTGAGGAAAGATACCGAACAGCGCTATCACAAATGTGACCGTCAGGAACGGCATCATATTCTCGTGCGGCTGCGAGCCGCCCGCCGTGCCGATGGTCGACGGGCCCATCGTGACATCCGTCGAACCGGTCGAGTAGGGATTTGCGGCGGAACCGGCGACGATATTTCCGGCGGGCGTGGTCGAACTGCCCGTCTTGTTGTTGGCCTGGATCGCGTGCGTATGGCCGGCCTGGATACCTGTCAGCGTTACTCTCTCGACCCCGCCCTGCTGACCTATGACGTATGTGCTGAGTCCGGGTCCGGTGCCCTGATGGATCGGTATGCGCCCGCGCAGATCGGGCAGGGCGAAGGTATTTTGGCCGTCACCGCCGTAGGTCGTACCGATCAAAGTAAACAGGGCGTCGTTCTGCGATATCGCCTGCAGCGAACCGTCGCAAAACGCATAACCTAACGGGGCGAAATTGCCCCCGAACATCATAATTCGTCCAATAAACGGCGTTGACATATTCGTTACTCTCCCGGAAAACTACTTCTTATCGCCCTGCATTTGGACCGGCGAAGTGCGGTTGACTATTGCCTCGTACCTGACGGTGCCCTTTCGCACAACGCCCCGCGTCACCAAGAGGCTGAATGTACCGAGCGCAAAATGCTCGATCGTGTACACGCCATGCTTCAGAGCCTGATCGGCCGGCCCGGTGAATATCAGCGAAAAACATTCGCCCGTCACCGCCATCGACGGTCTGCGGTTATCGGTCATCCGGGTCAGCCGCATCTCGACCGGCTCACCCGCCTCGTCACGAAAGGTGAACGGCGTGGTCACGTAGGGATAAAAACTATCCCACGAATACAACTCAGCCCCGGCCGATCCGCCGGTTTCAAGCTGAGCCAATGCCGGCCGGCCGGCCGTCAGCAGCACCCCGGCCGCGAGCGGTGCGGCGGCAACGAATTTTCGCCTTGAGATCTTCATAATTTTCGGTCCTCAAACAAGACGTCCCGCAGACGGACGAACCTTATTTCAACAACAGTTTATTGAACACAGCCTCGAAGAAAAGCCCTTCGTCGTTTTGCTTGACCGGCACAACGAACACGAGCATCTCGCCAAGTACCGGATGAGAAACGTTGTAAAGGCTCTGGACAGGCTGTGTGTCGCCCGGAGCCCGGAATAATAGCGAAAAGCTTGACTGGATAGCGTTTGACATCGTCTGTTCGGCCTCGACAAGTTCGGTGTCGAAGGGCGGCAGGGTGTCGGATGAGAAATGAAATGTTGAGTTCAATTGACCGGCGAAATCGTCGAGCGACGGTAAATTGGCAGTAACTTCATCCATAGCGCCGAAAGATAGACCTGTATCCAAAACCAATATCGGGTAAATTGACGTCGATTGTCCTCAGGTGAACGAGAACCATACTAACACACAAACTTTCCCGGAATCTACAAAAAATCGGGAGCGCGCCGAAACTCTTTGTTACATTCCCCGCGGCGACACGGAAAATTGGGTTACACTGTCTTCGTCCGTGCCCGCGATCGGGCCGAAAAGCGATGGCGATCATCAAAGCAAAACTACCGTTAAGTTTCGATCAAGAAAGGCTCGCCGAGGACGCAGGGCTCTTTCGGCCGGACGAGTGGGTGCCGCATTTCAATATCCATAACTACCAGGGCGAATGGAGCGTGGTGCCTCTGCGGGCCGTCAAGGGCGCGGCATTATCGATCTATCCGGACCCGAACGCGGCCGACGGCTATGTCGACACCGAGCAGATGTCACGCTGCGGATTTGTCAGCGAGGTACTCGCCGCTCTCGAATGTGAAACAGAGACGGTAAGGTTCATGAAACTCGCGGCCGGAGCCTCGATCCGACGCCATCGCGATTACGCTCTCGGGCTCGAGGACGGTGTTTGCCGCATCCACATCCCCGTGACGACCAACCCGGAGGTCGACTTTATGCTCGCCGACGAGCGTGTGGCGATGGCTCCGGGCGAGGCATGGTACCTGAACGTAAACAACTACCACAGTGTCGAGAATCGAGGCTCAACCGACCGCATACACCTGGTTGCCGACTGCGTCGTCAACGAATGGCTCAGGACGATGATCGAAAATTCGACTCACTGACCGCCGCCGTCTTCCTGCCAGCGAAAGAGAATATGCATAGCGTCAGGCTCGGCCGCGTCGGGCTTAAAACCGAGTTCGGCGAATAGCTTCTGCGACGGATTGAAGGTCTCGACGTAAACGCGGATCGAACGCCCTCGGGCCTCGGCCTTGAGCCCCTCGATGATCCGGGTAGCTATGCCGCGTCGGCGAAATTCGGGCAGGACGTTTATGTCGAGTATCGCTATCTCATTCTCGCCGCGGACGACGTAAAGCCGGCCGCACGCCGCGCCGCCGGTCGATATGATGTCGTGCGTCGCCGACGGATAAGCTTCGAGATAGTGCGCCGTCTGGGCGCCATATTGATGCTCGACAAAGGTGCGCTTCATCGCCGCGTCCCACGGCAGCATGGCGAGTTCGGCCTCACGCGAAGAAGCGTAAACCTCGAGAAGAAATTCGAGGTCGCCGGGCGTTACCGGACGCATTGTTATCTGAAGTTCGTCATTCATCGCGGGTGTCCGTCCCATCGCATCGAAAATTGGATCTGATCCTCGCCCGATATCTCAAAACCGAGCCTTTGGTAGAGCGAGAACGCGTTTTGATTCGAGCGGTCAACATGGAGTGTGAGCGGCACGCGTGCGGCAGCCGATTCGCGCTGAAGCCGCCTTATCAACAGCGATGCAATGCCCCGCTGCCTGAATGTGCCGGCGACCGCGATGTCAATGAGGACGATCGCGTCATCCCGGCGATCAACTATCATTCGACCGGCGGGCCGGCCGTCAACGATCATGACGTGATCCTCGGCCTGCGGGTACTGCATGGCGTATGCGCGTGTCCGCATATCGAACTGCATCCGCAAAAACGCCTCGACCGACGCGGCGTCCCAGCCGAACATCGCAACCTCGGCCTGCCGGGTCTCAGCGTATAGTTCGTACAGAAATGCGGCGTCGTCAGCGGCGGCGGGCCTTAAAGTGACGTCCGTGTCGCGGTCGTTCGACTCCATTCTGAGATTGTGGCCTAACAGCCATCGGTCCGCAAATCGCCGTGTACGGCGTCAGTCCTATTGCGAGCCCTTGATCGTGACCATTCCGTGGCCGCCGCTCTGCGAGTTTTGTGCCCACGTTGCCGGGTCAGAATCGAAGACCGTGTACGTGCCCGCCGGCAGTTTGATCTGCTGATTTACCTCCCAATAGACATTAGCCCTGACGGAAACCTGCCATGGTCCGAATTTGTCACCGTTGGTATTCATCAGGGTGATAGTACCGCCGGGCGCTCCCTGGCCGTTGTTCCAATGATAAGAAATTATCTGGGTTATGACGGTCGTGGCCTTCAGCGTGAAGACCGGCGGCTTTCCGCCGTTTGCGACGCCGTAATCGTTGCCCGAGTTAAAAAGCGTCCTGACCGACGCCGGATCGACCGTTTGCCGTGTGGGCAGTTGGACGGCGGGAGTTTCGCGCACGGTTCCAACATTTGTCGCACTCGCCGAACGGGCCGTCACCCTGCCCGACACGAAGTATGTAAAATACTCGGGATTGCCGCCAGTTATGCTCACGTTCACGTCGATCGCCGAGCCTGCGGAGGACGGCGTCCAGTTGATGTTGAACGACGCGTTGCCGCCGTCCTTAGACAGCACCGGGCGTTCGGCGAGCAGCACCTTGCCGTCGGACGATCTGACCGTGACATTGGTCGTGTAGTCAAAGTACGATACGCCGCCCTTGCCCACGATCGATATCCGGATCGCTATGGGCCCGAACGCCTCGGCTGTAAATCCGGTGCCGTTGTTTCGCCAGCCCGGCCGGTCCTCGGTCTTGAATCCGCCGACCTTGTTGAGCGATACGGTGACCTGCGACCACGAGTCGGCCGCACCTTTTTGGGCGACCGCGGCGGTTGACGGCGTTTCTGACGAAGCGTTCTTTGGGTTGAATGGGAAATACGTGAGCGCAAATTCGATGCGGTCCATTTCGCGGCCTGTCTTGGCATCCTTGATCTTATCGGTAAACCATGTCAGATCGCCGTAGCGCCAGTAAAATTTCTTATTCCACGCCTCGAGCAGACGGGCTTGTCGCTCCAACTCGGCCTGCTCGGTGTTGCGCAACGCGACGGCCTCGGCACGGTCCGTCTGCTCGACACCGAGTATCCCATACGTGCCGTAGGCTCCCATTAGCGAGTCATTGAACTTGCCCTTTATCTGCCGCTCGAGCGGGTCCGAGACGCGGCGGCTCTCTTTGTACTGGTTATAGATCTGCCACGCCTCCATCTCGTCGGCGTCGCGCGGCTGAAATGTGCCCTGCGAGTATGCCGAGACCACGCTCAGAAGCAAGATCACGACCGTTGAAAATAGTCTGATAAACATGACGTTTACTCCTTGGCCGATCCGGCTATTTTGGGCCACCTGCTCCCTTTCGCGGAGCAAGTTGGCCGGTCACGACCCAACCGCGCGGGCCGTAATTGGCATTTTGCTCCATCAGGCTGATGCTGAAACTGCCGCTCGCACCCGGCTCGACCGGCACGGTCAGCGAAAATGACTTATTCAGTTTTTCGCCTTTCGGAGCGATGTAGCCGTAATATTTCTTCTCCTTACCGACATTCACCGAAACAACGACCTCGTAATAATCGAGCGAGCCGGGGCCGCTCGACGGGTTGTCGCTGACCGCCGTGCCGGATATCGTCAGGCTGTTGCCGGTCAGTTCACCGGTGTATTGGCGGCCGCCGACATTGCCGCGGTCCGAACCGGTCGGCGGAGCGAGTTTGGCTCCGGTGATCGTGTAGCTCAGGTGTCCCCAATAGCCCGGCAACTCGAGCGTCAGGCTCGTCGAACCGGCCGGCGGTGACGGTGGTTGGGCCGCTACGGAGACAGGCGCTTTGGCCTTGGGGCCGGCGACGTAATTGAACGGAATGTAGGTCAATGCAAACTCGATGCGGTCCATATCGCGGCCTGTTTTACCGTCGCGGATCTTGTCCTTGAACCACCGCAGGTCGCCGTAGCGCCAGTAAAATTTGCGATTCCACGCGGCCAAAAGGTCTGCCTGACGCTTTTGTTCGGCCTCCTGCTGCTCACGCAAAGCCCGAACCTCGGCGACATCGCCGGGATCGACGGCCTTGCCGGCCAGAGCGCCGTAGGCTGCCATGAGAGCATCGTTGAACTTGGCCTTGATCTTCCCGGCAAGCGGGTCAGCGACCTCGCGGCTTTTCTTATATTGGTTATAGAGCCGCCATGCGTGTTCCTCGTCGGCGTCACGCGGCGTGAATGTGCCCTGGGCCGAAAGGCTCAGACCGAGCATCGTCAGCAAAATTGCTGCAAAAATAGTTCTGGAGATCATTTTTTACCTCCTCAGTCCGATCGGATCCGGGCCGCCGATCATTGGCCGGTGGATCCGCAAGTCAGTCCGCTGCCGTTGAAAACGATATATGGCGTCCTCGGCGGTGCATTCGGCTCTCGCTGCCAAACACAACTTCCCAGGATCCTGCCGACAACGCTCGATTTATCGGGCGGCGGGCCCGCACTGGCCGTGAATTTTACCTGGCCGTTCGCACCAAGGTTCACGACCATTCTCTTCTTCGAACCCGGATTTACACGAAACTTGGCAACATCAGCCAGCGTTTGCGGGCGGCTGTCGGATGTCCAGATAAGCACCGATCTGTCCGATGTATTATCGAGGATTGCGGTCACGGTCGCGGCGCGTGCGGCCGGGGCGGATTGTCCAAACCCGAGAACCGCCAGCATCCCGATCACTATGATCACTTCGATCGTTCCGATCATCACTTTTCTCATTTTTCACCTCCATGTCATCGCAGTCCCGTTGTTATCAGCAGCTGCGATCCGTCAAAAACGACCCGCGGATAGCGGTTCAGGTCGCCGGCGACGCCGTTCCAGATCTTGGTCGTGATGACCTGGCCGTTGCGTCCGGCGGTAAACTTTATGCGGCCGCTCGAGTCCATCGTCACGTTGACGTTCCGCTTTTCGCCCGGCGCGATCTTGTTGCCGGGGCCGAAGCTGTCGCCCTGAGCAAAGATGTGCGTCGGCATATTCGAGCGGTTTTCGATAATGGCGACCAGCGATTGTCCGCCGCCGGTATTGGACGGCGGTTTTGTCGGAGCCGGTGTGCCGCCGGCTGACGTCTGGCCCGCACCGGCCGGATAGCCCTTGACGATCGCAAACCCCTTGCCGCCGCTCTGGGCGTTGTGCGACCAGGTCTCAGGCGACGAAACGACGATCGTGTAGGTGCCGGGCGGCAGAACGACGTTCGGCCTGACCTCCCAATACGCATTCCGGACGCCGCCCTGACCGGGCGAACCGCTTGCCCGCCATGGCCCGTACTTGGCTCCTGACTGGTCGTAAACGCCGATCCAGCCGGGACTGGCCCCGGTTCCGCTATTCCAGTGATAGGTCTGAATGTAAGTCAGGACCCATTTTGCCGTGACCTTAAAGGTCGTCGGTGACGTCGGGCCGTTGGCGACACCGTAGATGTTGCCGTTATTCAAAACGGGAGATTCCTTACCGGCCGGCACGCCGCCGGTCTTGACGGGCGGCGGTGTAGGCGTCGGTTTGGCTCCCGGAATTCGGACCGTACCGATACCGGGTATCTTGATCTCGGACGGTATCTGGAATGGAGTACCAGACGGTTTTGGTGTCGGTTTCGGCGTGGGTTTGGGTGTGGATGCCGGCTTTGGCGTCGGACCCGGTTTGGGCGTCCTGACCGGTGTCGGAACCGGGACGGGCGTCGGTTTGGGTGTCGCGACCGGCTTCGGCGTCGGGGCGGTCTTGATCTTTAGCCGGTCGCGGTTCGCGACGGCCCGGCTGTTCGACGGGTCAAATTTTACCGCCGTCTCGTAGTCCTTGAGGGCATTCTTGAGATCGTTGCCCTGCTCGCGGCACTCGCCGCGGCCATTTACCGCGTTGCTGTTTCGCGGATCGAGCGACAGCACCTTCTCATAATCGGGAATTGCCAGCCGGCAGCTGCCGCTGGCCTGATATGCCATTCCGCGAGCCAGATACGCCGACGAATTTGTCGGCTGAAGGTTGATGATCTTTGTATAAACATCGATCAGCCCCGCGTAATTGTTGGTCCGGACGTAGATCGCGGCGAGGGCCGTGAGCGCGTCCATATTTCGCGGTTCGACTATGATCACGCTCTGATAGTCGCTGACGGCGCCGTTGGTATCGCCGGACTTGTCGCGTGCGTCGGCCCGTTTCATATGCCATGCGGGCACGCCGGGCTTAAGCTCGATGCCGCGGTCAAAGTCCTTGAGGGCTCCCTTGATGTCATTGACCGCCATCTTGGACGTGCCGCGTTTGATGTACAACTCGGGATCGTTCGGGTTTGCCTTGATCGCCGAATCGTACGCCTTGACCGCCGCTTTATGGTCGCCCTGTGCGGCCGCGGCATCACCCTTTGCCTCGGAATCGTCCGCTTTTGCTCCCTTTTCACCACGGGCGAGGCGGTCGGCGATGATCGCCTTGTATTTGGCCGCGTCGGCATTCGACGGTGAGATCCGCAAGATCTCGTCCGCGTTGGCGAGGCCTTGCTGAAGCTGTTTTTTGTCAAATTTGACGGCCTCGGCGGCGGCCTTGACCTGCGTCAAAAGCGTGTTGACACGGTCACGCCGCTTGAGAGCCTCGGTCTTGATATTTTCGGCGATCTTCGGCTCGGGATCGACGGTGAAACTCCAATAGGTGTCGAAATTCTTCCACATTTCATCGACCCCTGCGAGAGCCCCGTCAAAATCGCCGGCGTTGAGCTTTGCCTCGGCTTGTTTGAGGATGCCGCGGCGGCGTTCCTTTTCGGTCTCGTGTTCGCGTGCCCAGTCCTCGTAACGCTTGAGCTCGGCCTCGTTGGGCGGCGTCAGTTTGAAATTGGTCCGCACCGTAGGAGCCAGACTGAGAGCCTTTTTGAAATCCCTCGCCTCGTTCGCCAAACGCACGGCCCCGATCGCCTCCTTGAGGGCCGCATCGTGCTTGCCCCATTTGTCGTTGATCTCCTGATCGAGATCGGTGACGGGTTTATACAGCGGATGAAGGGCCTTTGCGACGTTCACTTCCTTTGACGCATCGGCAAATCTGTTTTGGCCGAGCAGCGTCCGGGCCTTTCCGAGCTGGCCCTGAACGGTGGTCCGTTCCTTTTTCCACTTGGCGGCGAGCGCTTTGGCCTCGGTGCTCTTCGGGGCTGTCGCGACGATGCCGTCAACGGCATTGATGCCCTCGTCCAGCAGGCCCTTTTGGACCATTGCTTTGGCCTCGTTGAGCTTGCCGCTGACATCTCCCTGCTTCTTGCCATTATCGATATCGGCCTGCGAGATGGTCACCGAGAAAGTTCCCGTTGCCTTGCCGACCTCGAGCCCATTCTTGTCGGTCACAGTCACCTCGATCTCGGCTCCGCCGACCTGGCTTCGCGTTGCACGGATCTGCCGCGAGAGCGGATTACCCTCGATATGAGTATCATCGGTGAGAACGGCCCACTTGTACCGCAGACTCGGGTCGGCCGGCGTCACATCGGCACGAAGCCCGACGAACTGGTGAACGGCGATGCCCTTTTCGACGGTGACGAGCCCGACGCCCTCTTTCCAGACCTGCGGTTTGGGCCCCTCGGCACCAAGCACCGTGACCCGGACGTCGTATTTACTCGCCGTAAATGAGGCAGTCGCCTCACCGAGGGCGTCGCCCTTGACGGGAACGCGGCCGCGAACCGTAAAGTTGACCGGCTCGGCATTTTGCGGAATAAAGGTGACCTCGCGGGCATCGGGCGACTGCATCGTCTGGCGGCCGTTGGCCGAGATCTCCCAGCGAAAATCTATTTCCTTGAGTTCGGCCGGCTCGACCTCGACGCGGGCCTTGACCTCGTCGCCGATCTTGGCGGATGCGGGCGTGAAAACGATCTTAAGTTTGGGCTCGACGACCTCGATCTCGATCTGGTCGGACTCGGCGACGGTCGCGAGGACCTCGCCTTTTTTCTCGAGGACCTGGACCCATACCTTTGTCACGCCCGGCCGCAGGAATGTGGCGGTCGTCGTATTCTTTTCACCCTCGTAAGGATCGAACTCGACCTCGGGGTGCGGCTGCCAGCGATAGATATACTTCGGCGGCGGCTGTGCGGACGACGCCGGGGCTTTGGCAGAAAACGTCACAGGCGTGCCGACGGCGACCTTTTTGGACGCGGGACTGACCTGCCGTATCTCGGCCTTGGCATTGCCGACCTCGTACTCGAGCGTGGCTTTGCCGATCGACGCTTTTGGTCCCGAAACCGTGACCGAGACCTTGAATTTGCCGGCCTTGTCCGTCTTCAGCGTGACCTTGGCGGTGGTCTTGAGTTCAGCGGGTTTGCCCGCAAGGTTGCCTGTCCATTCGAAAGCAAACGGCTTCTCTTCGGGCTTGGCTCCCTCGACGACCGCCTCGACCGTCAGGACGTCGCCGATCTTGACCACGCCGGGGGCTGATGGCGATAGCTTGACCCGTGTTGTCCCGGCGACTGAATTGCATTTCAGCGTGCCGTCGGCCTCGTAGGCGATAGATGGGGTCTGGCCGTCAGACTCACGTTTCCAGACGCACGAGGAAAGCACCTTGTTGGTGCCGCCGGTTGCAACACCGGCCTCGCCGGCGTAGAACGTCAGTTCGCCGCTTGCCGGGATCGTCGCCTTTATCGCTCCGGGCCATCCGGCCTCAAAGTGTGCCTCCAGTACGTCGAACATCGTTTTCGGTTCATTGCCCTGGGCCCAAAGACTGATGGTCTTAGCGGAGCGGTTGACCACCGGCACTGAAAGAGAGATCGGCGTTGCGGCCGGCTTTGGCGTCGCTTCGGGACTCGGCGTCGGCGTTGGTGACGGCGTCGGGCTTGGCGAAGTGCCCGGCGAAGGGCTCGGCGTCGGGGTCGGCGACGCACCCGTTGATGCGTTGCCGCCGACGTCGAACTTCAGCTCCTTGCGAATGAGGGGCGTGGACCTGCCATCGGCGCCCTCGACCTGGAGTTCGCAGGACACGGTCGAAGCACCCGATTTTGGCGCCGTGACGGCGGTCCGTGAACGGTCAAAGGCGTCGATCTTACAGTTCGTACAACTCCAAACGTAGTGAAAGCGAGGTTTGCCGCCGAAGAATCGCTCGGGGATGTTGGCCGTGACGCCGGCGATAGCCGCCGGTTTCGGCTGCGGCGGAGTGAGCTCGAGAACAAGGAAATCGTCCGGCACGGTGACATTCATCGTAAAGCTCAGCGACGCCTTTGCCCGGTCGGTGCCGCCGCGCGTCAGAACGACGGTCAGCTTGACCGGCTCGGGGCTGAACGGCGTGTAGTTGGTCGCCGGTTCGCGGTCGGTCGGGGTGAACTTGCCGTTGCCGGCGGTGAACCAGCGGAGCGCCAGCTTGCCGTCGGCCCTCAATTTGGTCAGCGCCGGATCGTTGAATTTGAGTTCGATCGACGTCGAACGGTCGAGCGTGAGCGTTTCGGAGCCCTTTACGATCTGTGTGCCTTTTTCGACCTGCGCCTGGAACTCGGCACTGACGACATAAAGCTTTTTGACCCTTTCGACGGCTGCGGCATATTCGGTAAAGTACGCAGAGCCCTGCTCAGCGGCAGCCTTGTCCGCCTCGTCGAGAGCGACGCGCCACGGGAAAACGACGTCGCCGAGAATGCTGAACGCCTCTTTATCGACCGGGTCGCCGACGAGCGGCTCGCTGCCCTTGATGGCCGTGATCTCGCGGGTGATACGCGCCAGTGCGGACGCAAATCCCTGACGTGACTGCTCGGACTTTCGCTCGTCTTCGACCGGATCGCCTGTCCACGTGAACCGCAGCACTTCGACGCGGTCCCAGCCGGTCTTGGCGGCGATATTCGACTTGATATTACGCTGCCAGTTGTATATCCGAAGGTAAGCGGTGTAGGCGTCTGACCAGACCTTGCCGCGTTTCATATCACGCTCTTCCTGTGTGTCGGAGCGGACCGAATTTGCGGCTTCCTCGGCAGCCTTTTTGACAACATCCGCGAGTTTGACCTCAAGCGGTTTGCCGCGAAGCTGCTCAAGCTTTTGCTGCAGGGCTTCGAGCTTTGGAGCGGTGTCGGTCGCGGCCGTCAGTGTCGCCCGCTTGGCCTCAGCCAGCTCGATGAGCTGCGGCAGCATCACTTTTTCTTTGACGATCTCACGGCGTTCGGTGATCTTCTGTTTGAGCAGGCTGAAGACCTTGCACCACCGCTCCTGGCTCTTTTCACAGACGGTCTCAAAACCGAATAGCCAGCGGCCGTATCCGACCGACGACGCGAAAATGCCGTCCGCGGCCAGTGCCTCTGACCGATTGATCGCATTCATCTGCTGCTCGGCCGCCTGCCGGAGCTGCTGGGTGACGGGGTCTTCGGGGATAAATGACTTGTCGAGCAGGTCGGTACTGGCCGCCGAAAGGTCGTTCATCAGATATTCCTTGCCGGTGTGACGATATCGAAGCGATTTGGCCTCGAAAAAGAACCTTGCGAGCGCGTCGCGCTCGACGACCGGAGCCGACGGCAGGGCGAGACGAAGGAATTTTGGCCGGTCGCCGGTCATGTCGAACTCGCCGTTATAGACCAGCAGATCGACGAGTCCCTGCTGCTGCATCTGGATCTTGTATGCGGCGCCGAGGTCGATCGAGAGTACCAGAACGTCGCCGACCAGTGCGATCGGCCACGCCGGTGTCAGATAAAGCGCATCCTTGATGAAAAGCAGCAGGACGTTTTTGTCCATGCCCTCGGTGAAGAGCAATTTCACCCCGCCGCCGCCGGGAACAAAATCCATCAGGCCGAACGCCGCCGAGCTCAGGTCATCCTGAAAGGTGCCCTTTGACCACGACTGGTACATAGCGTTAAGGCACGCGGCACCACCGGTTGCGACGAGGCTCGCCAGCACGACCTTTTTGGCAGCGGGATTACGCGCCATTTTCATAAAGAACGTGTCGCCGAGATCGGTGCCGAGCATTTCTTCGAGAGCGGTGAGCGACTTGGCCTCGGGCGAATTCGGCTTTTTGGCGCGACGCGCCATTACCTGCTGCAGTCGCGCAAGGCGGTTTTCAGACTTGACGAGCATGTCGATAAAGGCCTCGCGCGTGCCGCCGGAGGCGATCCACTGATCGAGTGCCTCGACCAGATCCTTGCTCTGCTGAAAGCTGGTGTAAAGTACACTGTAGAGCTCCTTATTTTCGCCGGCCATCGACTTGAGCTTGGCGATGATCTCGGCCTCGGGAATGTCGATCACGCGGTCGCGCATCAGGGCGAAACCGGTCGTAAGCTCATTCATCATTCGTCGGACCTGAGGGCTCTGGGCGAGCGAATAGCCGTTCTTTTCGGCGGCCGCGATCACCGGAGCGAGCTTTTGCGGTATTTCTTTGAAAGCGAGGTCAATATTCTGCGCCCGCAGCGTGTTGAGCCATGACAGTTCCTCGGAGGTCAGGCTCGAGCGAACTTTGAGTTCGCCTCGCAAGCGGCTCAGACGTGCCAGGTCGGCAGCGGTCACCGATGCGGCCTCGCCTGCGACCTCGCGCATCGCACCGGATTCGCTGAGAGCGAACCGCTGGCGGAGCACGTATTTGACCTTTTCGGAATCGGGCAAACTCTCCCATCCGGCGTGCGTCTGGACGATCTGTCGCTCACAGCTGCCGACGACCGTTAACGCACCAAACTTTTGCACGGTCGCCCGCACCGCGCTGTCATCCATCAGGTCGGCGAGCATTCGGCTTTTTTTCGCCTCGACAAATTGCCGCAGCGGCCTGGCCGTCATTCCCATCGATTCGCCCGCGCGCTCAGCGATAACGGCACCCTTGTCAAGCATCTCGCCCTTGATGCTGGCGATGCCGGATTCGCCGAGGAACTTGTCCGGGTCGAGCAGGTCGAGAGCCGTCAGGTCGATGCCGCGAATGTTCTTGAGCGAACCGAGGTCCATGCCCTTGACCTTGAGTTTTGCAAGGCCCTGGTTTTCGAGTATGCCGTTGAGCATCCTCGCCGCTTCCTCGGCCCTGGGCCCGACGAACGAGATATCGTCGTCGGAAAAGAAGGTCCGGTAACCCGTGCCGCCATCGCCCGAACCGCGGATATACAGATAACGCTTACCCGAAGACCCTGTTCGGATAACAGCCTCGAGGTCCTTGCCGAATGCTCCCAAAACCTCCTGAACCGCATCATCGACACGCGCATAACGACGTCGGTCGAGCACCTCGCGAACCGCCTCTTCAAACGCTGCCGGCCCGTCCGAATAGCTTGCTCCGGCCGCACGCATTTTCGCGATCAGATCGAGTTCCTTTTGCTTTGACGTAATGTCGAGCTCGCGCATCAGTCGGTCCACGACCTCGGCGTCCGGCTTTCCCGCCCGCGCCCATTGGGCGAGAAGACGTTCGGTTTCGTCGGGTACGGCCATTTTGGGAAATACCGAGGCGAGCGAGAGACCCGCCGCGTCCGCTGCAAACGGCGCAAAACGAGTCGAAGCCCATTCTGCCGATGGCGGTGACAACTGGGCTGAAACTGATGAAATTGTGACGACAAAGACCGATGCCAAGACGACGCACAAGATGCGGATCACTCTCATAACGACTCCCTGGCCCGCATGCGCGGTACCGCTTGCGGGCGCCGAAAATGACCGATTTTCGAAGATCGAATTACTACACCGGACATTACCGCAAGCCGCGTGCCGTAATGTGCGGCTGCGACAGCCGTAAAATACTGATAAAAATGGCTTTGCGGCCGGCAGGCGAGGCGTTTGGCCCCGCTTTTGGGAAAATTCTCGCGGCGGCGCGTGGACTTATTCGCAAATGGGCGTGGATCACCTGATCTGCGCGCTAAAGAGGACGGGCACTGCCGGCCCGTCCCTCCAATTTGATCTCAGACGCGTTTTAGCCGAGGACCCAGTTAGCAAACTGCGTCCAGGCTTCGGTCCGGGCGATAAAGAGCCTGATCGGACCCGAGAGTATCAGCAGGGCGATGGCCGCCGCGAATACGCGGTTGAAACGCTCGTTTCGCCATGTGTCCACCAGCAAAAAGAGGACCGCGATCACCGCCGGAACGCCCCAGAACCACCATGCTCCGACATCCGGGATGAACGCCAGTGGCAGACGGCCGATCGACGGCGGCAGGAAATTAAGCACCGTTACGAGCATCAGCCGCTTGTGGTTGGCAGCATTCCTTCGGTAGTAGATCGCCGCTCCAAATAGTGCCGCAAAAACGAGCATATCGCCGACCGGCACGACAAACCACTCGGCAGGCGTGTAGCCCGGGAACGCGGCTCCGCGTGCAAATGCCGCGTAGCCGGTCGCCGTTCCGATGACGATCATCGCCGCCGCCAGCACGACGCCGAAAATGCCCAGCGTCATGTGGAGCCTGATCTGCTTTGAGGTGACCAGATACGTCTGGACGAGATAGAGCACGATCCACAACGACATCGAAATGCCGTGAGCGTGAACGAGGCCGCTCGGCAGCGGCGGTGTGGCAAAGAGGGTTTTGAAGTAGTATGAAGGAGCAAATCCTATCACCGTTATTATCGGAAATAGTATTGCAACTGTAAGAAAAAAGCGGTGTTCGATGCCGCGCCGAGCTGCTAGTTCATTGACCGCGGCATTTGCCGCAAAATTGGTAGCCATATCCATTATCTCCGGACTTTGAAATCGATCTTTCAGCATGCGGCCGCACTCGCCGCAACTGCCTTCGAACCGTAAGGCGGAGCGGCCGGCGGAAAAGTATCAGGGAACGGCAACTTTTTTTGCGAAAAAAAAGAAAAGAGCCCGTTCGGGCTCTTTGTCGGGGTCAGTTTGCGTTTGCCGGATCACGCGGCCCAGGTCGTCACCCATGCGGCAAACTCCATCCACGGCGTCGTTGACGAGACGGCCAGCCGCAGCGGATATGACACGATCAAAAGGGCCGCCCCAGCGGCAAATAGCTTGTTCAGCTTACCTTGCTTTCGCGTGTCGTATATCAACAGGATGATCGCGGCCAGCGTCGGCACGCCGAAAAAGAACAGCGGCCCGAGAGCCTGCAGCTGGGGGATCGGAATGCGTGCGACCGCCGGCGGCAAAAAGCTGATCACCGTCAGCAGCATCAGCCGCTTGTGGTCGGCCGCCCGCTTGCGGTAATAGATCGCCAGCCCGAATATAAGGGCGAAATAGACCATATCGACGACCGGCACGATAAAGAACGACAGCGGCGAGATCCCCGGCGGGGCGGAGGTCGAGCCATACTTGGCCGCGGCCGCTCCGGTCAGGAATCCGACCGGGATGATCGCCGCCGCGAGCGCGACGCCGAGCATCCCGAGGCTCATGTGCATCTTGATGCGCTTGGCGGAGATCAGATATACCTGCGTGATAAAAAGGGCGACCCATGCCGTCATCAGGATGCCGTGCAGATGAACCAGCGTGCCGGGCAATGGCGGCGTGCCAAAGGCAAACTTCAGATAGTATGTCCGGCCGAAACCGGCCAGAACGATCAGCGGAAATAATATCGCTATCACCCAATATAGGCGGTGTTCGGCAGTTCGTAACGTGCGTTGGTCTGTAGCCATCTGTTCATCTCCGGGTAACCGTAGTGATCGAGATCTTTCCGATGCCGGGCGGTACCGCCTGATGCCCGGACGAGAATTCCTAGAATAATATCCCGAATCGCCGATGCTGTCACCCGCGGCTTTGCTTTCCGCCGGCTTCGAGGTAATATCTGTTCGTAACTGCACAACATACGTTGAGTAACCACTATGAACGACGAATTCTCAAAACGTCTCCAGCGCGCATTCGACTATGCGTCAATGGCGGATATCGCCCGCCGCATTGGTGTACCACACGCAACGGTCCGCAACTATTTCGGCGGCCGCCTGCCCGCACCTGACGTGTTGATAAAGATCGCCAATCAAACCAGTGTTTCGCTCAATTGGCTGCTCACCGGCAAGGGCGAGATGCTCGTGGGTGTGGCACCGAAGCTCGATCTCGGCCGCATTTTTGAAGAGCGGATCAACGAGATCATCGACCGCCGCCTGGCCGAACGTGCGGGCGTCGGCGTCGAGGACCTCGGCACCATCGACGCCCCGCGGGGATTTGACCTCGAAACGGCCGTTCGACTCCACGACGACCCGCAAAAGATCATGAGCGAATGGTTTCGGTTCGAAGGCCGCGAATATCCCGAGGATTACGGCGTGGTGTTCTTTCAGGGATGGTCCAGCTACTCCAAGGCCGAAAAGATCGAGGCCGTTCGGGACGCCAAAAAGGTGCTCGACCGCACGCTGAAGTCAAAGTAGTCCCAAAAACCGCTGGCGCTCAGGCG
>JAIBCA010000155.1 GCA_019694345.1 Pyrinomonadaceae bacterium
ACAGACGGAATGTCGCCGCTCATCTCCGGTGTTATCGGAGCCCTCGTGACGACCTACACGACGTTTTTGCCGTCTTTCTTGTTCATCTTTCTCGGAGCCCCGTACATCGAAAAGCTCCGCGGCAACAAGTTGCTTGCCGGTGCGCTCTCGGGCGTAACCGCCGCTGTGGTCGGTGTAATACTAAATCTCGCGCTTGTATTTGGTGCCGCCGTCATACTTCCCGAAGGATTCGCCGGTGAGGTGAATTGGTTCGCCATTCTGCTCAGCACGGCCGCGTTCGCCGCAATCATTCGCTTAAAGATCGACGTCCTCTGGGTCGTCATTGGCGGCGGCCTGATAGGGTTGGTAAATATTTGGTTGTGAACCTTCGTGAAACGGCTGAGGCAGAGCGATCCGCCGACTTTCTCCTCCAAACCTTGCCGATCCGTGCCTGCCCTCTGTGACCTTGCGCTTCGCCGCGACTAGGCCGCGACTTCGTTCAAAAAGCTCACACCATCCTCGATCTCAAGGCCAAAGTTCTCAGCTATGGTTTGGCCGATGTCGGAGAGCGATTGGCGGGTGCCGAGGGCGACGCCCTTTTTCGCCGTTTTGCCGTAGGCGATGAGCGGAACGTATTCGCGTGTGTGGTCTGAGCCGGGATAAGACGGGTCATTGCCATGGTCGGCGGTCAGCACGAGAAGGTCGTCGTCGTTGAGAGCCGCGAATATTTCAGGCAGCCGGGCGTCGAAATGTTCGAGGGCCTTGGCGTAGCCCTCGACGTCGCGGCGGTGGCCGTAGAGCATATCAAAATCGACAAGGTTACTGAAAATGATGCCGCGGGAGTTCGCCCGCAGAGCCTCGATCGTGACGTCGATTATCTGATCGTTGTTCTTGGCGGTCAGGTCCTCGGTCACGCCGAGATTGTCGTAGATCGATGCGATCTTGCCGATACAAACGACATCGAGCCCCGCGTCCTTGAGCAGCGGCAAGAGGTTGCCGGACGGCGGCGGAACGGCGTAATCATGGCGGTTCTCAGTGCGTTTGAACGTGTCGGCCGTCTCGCCGACGAACGGGCGAGCGATGACGCGGGCGACTTCGTCGTCGCCATGCAGGATGTTTCGGGCGATCTCACACATTTCGTAGAGACGGTCGATCGGTACGACCTCCTCGTGAGCGGCGATCTGAAAGACCGAATCGGCCGAGGTATAGACGATCGGTTTACCGGTGCGGACGTGCTCTTCGCCCAGTTCCTTGATAATTTCGGTGCCGCTTGCCGGAATGTTGCCGAGCACGCCTGGAACATTGGCCTTCGCGACAAACTCATCAATGATCCGCGGCGGAAACCCCTCGGGAAACTTCGGGAATCCCTGCTTGAGAATGATGCCCGCCATCTCCCAATGGCCGGTCGTCGTGTCCTTGCCGTCAGACTTGAGCGTACATTTGCCGTAGTTGCCGATCGGTGCATCGACGGGTTCGAGGCCCTTGAGCGGCGTGATGTTGCCAAGCCCAAGTGCCCGAAGGTTCGGAATATTCACCGGGCGTGATTCCAAAATGTGCCCCAAAGTATTAGAACCCGCATCTCCCCAGGCGGCCGCGTCGGGCATCTCGCCGATACCCGCCGAATCCAAAACCACTAAACAAATGCGTCGAAACTTGGTTGTCATACTCTAATTTTGCCATGGATCGGCCAATTATTACGAATATTGGCGTCGATAAACTTATTGCCAAGAGCCTCCGCCATCAAATACGATAGACATTGACCCGCGTGGCATTAGGACGAACAGTGTTTGCCGCACCAACTACAAAATGACCGATCAAGGAAGACGCAATTTCCTCAAAACTGCCGTTGCCGGCGGAGCACTCCTCGGTTTTGGCGGCCTGATCGCTCGCAATGATATTTTTAATTTGCTCGGCTCGTCGGCATTGGCAGCCGAACCGGCACTTTACGGCCCGCTGACACCAAAGGCGTCAAACAACACCGGCGAGATCGCCATTTCACTGCCGCAGGGCTTTCAGTACAACATTATCGGCCGATCCGGTTCGCCGATGACCAATGGCCAACCCCTGCCGGCTCTGCAGGACGGAATGGGCGTATTCAGATTCAGCAGTCTGCCTAATTCGTGGGCAGTCGTCCGAAATCATGAGAATCAGGGTTTTGCGGGCGTCGCGGGATCGGTCTCGGGGCCCGCTCCGTACGACCCGGTCGCCGGCGGCGGCACGTCCACGCTTATCGTGGACCGTGAGACGCGACTGGTCACCGCATCGCAAACAGGCATCAGCGGAACCGTATGGAATTGCGCGGGCGGCGTTACGCCCTGGCGGACGTGGATCAGCTGCGAGGAAACGGTGATGGGGCCGGCCAGCGGGTTTACAAAACCGCATGGTTATTGCTTCGAGGTTGATCCGCTCGTGCCAGGCGAGGCAGTGCCGATCAGGCAAATGGGGCGATTTCGGCACGAGGCAGCCGCTGTTGACCGGTCGACCGGTATCGTCTATCTGACCGAGGATAATCCGCTTGCCGGATTTTACCGCTATTTGCCCAACCACAGGGGCGATCTGGCAGCCGGCGGCACGCTGCAGGTGCTGGCCGTCGCCGATGAGCCCGGTTACGACGCTCGTGTCGGCCAGACAGTCGGCCGCAAGCTGTTGGCAACGTGGATCGACATTCCCGATCCGGATCCGGCCTCGGCGGAGGCAAATCCGTCGGCGGTATTCGAACAAGCTCCCGGTGCGGCAAAGTTTTGCCGGCTTGAGGGCTGTTTTGCCGGACTGAACCAGATCTACTTCACATCGACCAATGGCGGCGACGCCGGACTCGGCCAGGTTTGGAAGTACGAATCGAGAAAAAAAACAAAGTTCGGTTATCTTACCCTTTTATTCGAATCGCCCGGTGCGGACGTCCTGGATTTTCCGGATAATGTCTGTTTCGGTCCCGGCGGCGGGCTATTTCTTTGCGAGGACGGTACGATCGACAACTTTATCCGCATAATATCGCCGACCGGCACGCTTTCGAATTTTGCTCAGAATCTGGTGCCAGGACTCGAAGGCGGCGAATTTACCGGCTGTGCATTCAGCCCTGATCAAAAGACGCTTTTTGTGAATATCCAGCTTGCCGGGATGACCCTGGCGATATGGGGCGACTGGTGATCAGTCTTTTGGCGCGGTGTAGCCGTCGCGCGCCCTGACCTGCGTTCCGGCCGGTTGGCCTCGGACTTCGACACGGATCTTGCGGTACGTGCCGTCGCGCTTTTCGTTGGACGGGTAATATCCAAGCGTGTATTTGGATCCGAGTTCGTCGGCAACGCTCTTGAAAGCGTCACGCGCGTCGCTCAGCTCGGCCAGCGGAAAGACCTTGCCGCCGGATATTTTGGCCAGATCCGCCATTTCGGTATCGGCGATCTCATAGAGCTTTTTGCTGACCGCAAGCCGTTCAAATTCGCCAAGCTGGCAAAAGCTCGTTGCCTTTTCATAATTCCCTTTGGCCCCGAGCGAACGGTAATAACGCCTGATCTGCGCCGCTGAGAACCGCGTTGCCGATTGACAATCGCCAAGCAGCCCCTCTTCGAAAAACTCACGCGTGTCCACCTTGATGAAGAAACACACGATGCCGAGTTTGCCCAGCTTTTCCTTGATCTCGGCAAATCCCGTCGAACTTGTCGAGTCTACGCCGTCGGTCAGAGCAACGAGCGCCCGGCGCCCCCGAAAATCGCCGGCCGGAGCATCGCGAAACACTTCTTCGACGATCTGAATGATCGAATCGTAAAGCGGTGTCCCGCCGCTCATCTTTGCCGAAGCAATGGCATTGCGAAGTGCGTTACGGTCGCCGGTCAGGCGGCTGAGGGTCTCGCTGACCGCAAATGCTCGTCCGTCAGCGACATCGCTGCGATACGCCGTGACCGAAACACGGTCGCCGCTCCGGAGCGAAGCAACAAATTCATTGGCAGCTCGCTGGATCAGCTGCAGATCAGACCGCGTCGAACCAGATGTATCGAGCAGCAGTGCGACCTCAAATGGTTCTGTCGTTGCCGAAAAGTCCACGATCTCCTGCGGTTTGCCGTCCTCAAAAACCTTGAAGTTCTCGCGCTTTAGCCCGGCGACAGCGTTGCCCTTTTCGCCTATGACGGCCACCGGTACATCGACAAGCTGCGTGTCGATCCGGATGACCTCATCCTTGCCGGCGGGCGGATTGACCTGTGATGTAGCGGCCCGGCCGGCCATGAGCACGATCATTACCAGAAAAAGCGTGTTGATTATTTTCA
>JAIBCA010000173.1 GCA_019694345.1 Pyrinomonadaceae bacterium
AAGCCCGGTAGTGTACCCGCGTCCGATGAGGTAAAGGCCCGCGGAACGTGTTTCGAAGATGACATCGGACGCAACCTTTCTGGTTCGCGTTAGCGTCAAATTGTGTTATAAATGCAGATTACGTTATAAACTGCCGATCCCGCCCGGTGTATTAACTAGGAATAATCAATGAAGAAGTATTTGTTAGGTTTACTCGTATTATCGCTGGCCGCGGCCGGGTTTTTGGGTTCGAACACGACGACGGCCGAGTCGGTCACGTTAACACCGCAGTCACCGCTTTTGCCGTCGCCGAATATCGTCATCAGTCAGATCCAGCCGGGCACGACGGCATTGCCCAATGATGAGTTCATCGAACTCCATAACATCGGAGCGGCACCCGTTGACCTTAACGGATACGTTGTCGTTTACCGTTCGGCGTCCGGCACGACAGACGTCGGCCCGATGGCGGCGTGGACAACCTCGACGATTATCCAGCCCGGGCAATTCTACCTGATAGCTTCAACGTCCTATACCGGCTCTGCGACACCAGACATCCAATACAACAACACCAGCTGTTCCTGCTCTTTGTCCGCGACGCAAGGCGGCCTTGCGATTAGGCAGGGAGCCGTGAACTTCGGCACCGTTATTGACGCGGTGGGCTGGGGCGGAGCAACGAACATTTTTTTTGAGGGTACGCGTACCATTGCACCGGGCAGCGGCAACAGTCAGGGACGTCTGAATACCGGCTGTCAGGACACGGACAACAACCTAAACGATTTTTCGACGCTCATCCCGTTTTCGCCGCGTAGCACCGCGACGGCACCATTCGCATGTGCGGGCGGCGGAACCACGCTTTTTGCGGCGATGTCTGCCAATCCGGCAACGGTCATTCCGGGCGGTTCAACACTGCTGACGGTCACCGTCATCCCGGCGACAACACCGCCAAGCACGGGCATCACCGTCGTCGGCGACCTGACGCAGATCGGCGGTTCGGCTACGCAGTCGTTTTTTGACGACGGCACCAACGGCGACGAAACGGCGGGCGATAACGTCTTTTCGATCTTTGCCCCGATCCCGGCCAACGCGACCGGCGGCGTCAAGGTGGTCACCGCCACCGCGGCGGACGCTCAGGCACGCACCGTTCCGCTGACGCAAAATATCACGGTCAGCGCGCCGCTGCCGGACGAAGATCCGCTGATATTCGGCAATCCGAGCAACGCCACCGCTAATATCGCCAACGAGACGAATTATCTGATGCAGAAGCCGCAGTACTCGCTCTCGTACCACCGCACGAATGGACGCCCGAATTGGGTCGCTTGGCGGCTCGACAGTTCGTGGATCGGCGGAGCCCCGCGTCAGGATGATTACCGGCCGGACCCGGCACTGCCGGCGGGCTGGTATCAGGTCCAGGACAACGACTATTCGGGTTCGGGCTACGACCGCGGCCATATGTGTCCCTCAGGTGACCGCACCAGATCGATCCCCGACAACTCGGCGACGTTCCTGATGACCAATTTCGTTCCGCAGCTGGCGGCCAACAACCAGGGCCCGTGGAATGATTTTGAGAACTATTGCCGAACGCTGGCCACTCAGGGCAACGAGATCTACATCATAACCGGGCCGTCCGGTACGATCGGTACGATCGCTGCCGGCCGTGTTGCGGTGCCGGCCGTTACTTGGAAGGTAGTGCTGGTGCTGCCGAATGGGACCAACGACCTTTCGCGTGTGACGCGTGCGACACGGGCTTTCGGCATAATCGTGTCGAACCAGCCGCCGATCAACAGCAACGCGTGGCGCAACTACCGCGTCACGGTCGATCAGGTCGAAAATCTGACGGGATACAATTTCTTTTCCAATATCCCCAAGATCACGCAGGAACTCATTGAACGTAAACGAGACAAGCAGTAATGAAAGATAATAGACCGGGCTTTGCCCGCATCAATGTCATACTGGGCGCCGCCATCATTCTGGCCGGCGCCTTTTCCGCGTTCGGCCAGCGAGAGTTTGCCATTTCCCTGATCCAGGGCGACAAGAATATGTCGGGCTACGAGGGCCAGCAGGTCAAGGCATCGGGCATCGTCACTGCCCGCACCCGAACGGGCTTTTTCCTGCAGACGCCGGACGACAAGGCCGATTCGAACCCGAATACGTCCGAGGGCATATTTGTCTATACCAAGACCGAACCTGACGCCGACGCGGCGATCGGAAATATGATCGTCGTTTCGGGCCGTGTCGAGGAGTTTCGGCCGCGTGCCGAGCCGGCGAGCCTGCCTATCACCGAGCTGTCGATGATGAAAGGCCGCGACCTCATCCAGGTTCTGTCAAAGGGAAATGCACTGCCCAAACCGGTCGTCCTGACGATCAATGATTTCAGGATAAACTCGATCGACCAACTCGAAAAATATGAGGGAATGAGGGTCGTGGTGCCCGAAATGACGGTCGTCGCCCCGACCGGCGGTCGCGTCGATAACAAGACGAACTCGGTCGAATCGAACGGCACATTCTACGGTGTCGTCAAGGGCCTCGCCAAACCGTTTCGCGAACCGGGATACGAACTTTATGATTTTCTGTTTTTGACCGACAAGGAAAAGGCCGATTTCAAAAAAGACTTTCCGGCGATGAAGTTCAACGACTCGAATCCGGAACGCATCCGTGTCGAGACGACCGCTCAACTCGGTTCGCAGGCGATCGAGGTGCCGGCACTGACCGAGCTCAAGAATGTCGTCGGCGTGATGCACTATGGCTATCGCACGTATTCGATCCTGACCGACGTCAACGAACGTCCCGGCGTTTCGAGCTATATCAAGCAGGTCAATCTGCCGCCCGTCGGTGCACGGCAATTTTCGGTTGCGGGGATGAACGTCGAAAATTTTTTCGACGATATCGACGACCCGGCGATCAAAGAGGACATCGTCACTACCGAATCATTTAACAAGCGGATGAAAAAGATCTCGCTCGGCGTCCGCAACATCATGCAGTCGCCCGACGTGATCGGCGTGATCGAGGTCGAAAATCTCGGCGCACTCAAACGCCTTGCCGAAAAGATCAACGCCGATTCAGAGGCCGCCGGCAAGCCCAACCCGAAATACGAGGCATATCTCATCGACGGCAATGACGGCCGCGGCATCGACTCGGGCTTTTTGGTCAAATCGTCGCGGATCACCGTCATCGAGACCAAGCAGCTCGGCAAAGAAGATAAGTTTGACAACAAGAGCGTTGACGAAGAGGCGTTTTTGAACGACCGTCCGCCGCTGATGCTGCGTGCCTCGATGATGGACGAAAAGACCAAGCAGCCCTTTGAGTTTACGGTACTCGTCAATCACCTTAAGTCATTTTTGGGCTACAACGACCCCAAGCGGATGGACGGCGTCAGGACAAAGAAACGTCTGCAGGCCGAGTTTTTGGCAAAGTTCGTCCAGCAGCGGCAGACGGCCAATCCGCAGGAAAGGATCATTCTGGTTGGCGATTTCAACGCTTACCAGTTCAATGACGGCATCGTCGATGTCATCGGCACTATCAAGGGCAAGCCGGCCGTAAAGGGCGAGGTGATGAATCCGTCCGAGGACCTGGTCAACCCCGATATGACCGACCTCGTCGATCTGATCAACAACGAACAGCGTTACTCGTACCGATATGACGGCAACGGGCAGGTGCTCGATCACATTCTGATCAGCAACTCGCTGCAAAATTACATCATCGGTTTCGGATACGCCCGGATGAACGCCGACTTTCCGGAAAGCTATCGTGTGGACGACAACCGGGCTGAGCGATTCTCGGATCACGACGCCGCGGTCGCCTACTTTTCGATAGACGCGGCGGTCGCGAAACCCTAGGCTCTTTCGAGTGTCACCTGGGCGATCGCGTGCTCGGCGGTGTGCGAGAGAGCGATGTGTATGGCTTCGGCCCCGAGAGCGTCGAGCAGGCGTTTGGCTTCGCCGGTGACGCGGAGCGTGGGCACGCCGTCGCTGCCTGAGACCACCTCGACGTCGAGCCACGAGATCTTGCCCCGCCAACCGGTTTTCAGAGCTTTCAGGAATGCCTCTTTTGCCGCAAATCGAGCGGCATATGACTGTGCGGCGGCGACGCCCTTGCTGTCGCAATACGCCCTTTCCGCGTCAGTAAACACACGAACGGCGAACCGCGGCGTTCTTTCCAACGTCTCGCGTATGCGATAAACTTCCACAATGTCGATGCCTGTCGAGATGATC